>JAQCDY010000067.1 GCA_027729785.1 Actinomycetota bacterium
TCCTAACTGCGATATCGCAATGCGGCTGATTAGCGCCGTCGTGCGAGTACCGTAAAGACGAATGATTAGCGAAAATCGCAAGTCGAAAACGCGCGTTGTCGTTTTATTCGGCGGCGAATCTGCCGAACACGATGTCAGTTGTGTTACTGCAGCCCATGTTTTGCGCGCACTAGATCCGCAAAAATACGAAGTGTCGACGGTTGGCATCACTCGCACGGGCCAATGGGTGCATTCCGAGTTGCCGCAATCAGCAGATGTCAAGTCACTCAGCGCGCACGGCCCGGCGACAAGTGCCAACTTGGTTTTTGAAAGTGCACCAAGCGCGGCGTCGCTGGTTGTGATTCCACTGCTGCACGGCCCGATGGGCGAAGACGGCACGGTGCAAGGTCTGCTTGAACTCGCCCATGTTGCATATGTCGGCTCCGGTGTTCTCGGTAGTGCCGTCGCCATGGATAAAAGCATCGCCAAACAAATCATGTCGGCAAACGGCATCGCTCAACAAAAGTTTCTCACTCTGCGCGATACCGACGACACAAACTCGGCGATTGATCGTGCCATCAAAGATTTTGGTCTGCCGATATTCATCAAACCCGCGAACATGGGTTCTTCGATCGGCGTTCACAAAGTCAAAACGCGCCAAGAAGCGATCGATGCGTTAGCGAAGGCATTCGAATACGACGAATGGGTGCTGGTCGAAGAAGCCGTTACCGGTCGCGAAATTGAAGTTGCAGTGCTCGGCAACGAGTCGCCCCGTGCTTCAGTGCCAGGCGAAATCGTGCCGAGCCACGAGTTCTACGACTACGAAGATAAATACATCGGCGATGGCGCACAACTACTCGTGCCAGCACCACTCTCGGCTGCCGAAGTCACCGAAGTGCAACAACTTGCTATCAAAATTTATCGCACACTTCGCAGTGATGGCATGGCACGAGTCGACTTCTTTTACGAAAAAGGCAAGCGCGGCTTTTTATGCAATGAGATCAACACGATTCCGGGCTTCACGCCAATTTCGATGTATCCAAAACTTTGGCAAGCGTCCGGCGTCAGTTACGCAGAACTGTTGGATGAATTAATCGCACTCGCACTCGCCCGTCACGCCAAACGCCGCAACAAAACTTCGCGCTGAAGATTAGCCCGTCACGAACCTGCTGGCGGAATGTTTATTTTCATTCCGGCAAACAAGAACACGTCGATACTCGACCATTGGTTCGCCGCCAATAGCGACGGCATCGACACACAGAACTTCTTGATGATCACATACAACGAATCGCCCTGGGCGATTTCGTAAACACCTGCGGGTCTGTTGCCACAACCTGGTTGACCAACCGGATTGGCTGTTGTCGTCTGTTGAACATTTGTCGACACCACTTGAGCCGACGGTGGAATTCGCAACTTTCGACCCGCATACGGAAACTGCGACGCTGCGACTAGTCCGTTCCATGCCAACAATTCAGTAACCGTGATACCAAACAGTGTGGAGACTCTGATCGGCGAGTCACCCGCTTGCACGATGTACTCCTGCTCGACGCCAATCGCACCAGGTGGCAACGTCGTCGTTGTGTTGGGCAGCGTCGTCTGCACCGGCGGGATTGTCGCAAAATCTGTCGGCCCAATCGGCACAACAGTTGTCGCCGAACCCGAAACATCGACGCCACATGACACCATCACGAAAGACGAAACAATTATCGCGATACAGGAGACTTGAAATTTACGACTCAACATCACGCTCTATGGTAAACGATTTTTACCACCCACGCTGAGCACTCCCTGCGCGCAAACTCAACTTGGCTTCACTCAATTTAGCGATTCAGCCGATGAAACTATTGGTGCAGGCAAATCAGTCTCGCCCATCAAATATTTATCGACGCCGCTCGCTGCCGCCCGACCTTCAGCAATTGCCCAAACGATCAGACTTTGCCCGCGCCCCATGTCGCCGGCAACGAATACGCCACGCACAGTCGACATATATTCGTCATCGCGCGCGAGGTTGCCACGTTGATCAAATTCGACACCCAGAGTTTGCAGCCACTTTGGTTTTTCTGGCCCGACAAAGCCAAGTGCCAGCAACACCAAATCGGCTTTCAGTTCGCGCTGTGTGCCTTCTACTGGCACGAACCCGCCGTTCTCAGACTTGACATCACAAACAATCAACGCACGCACGTTGCCTCGCTCATCGCCAACAAATTTTTCAGTCGACACTGCGTATAGTCGCTCGCCACCTTCTTCGTGGGCCGAAGACGTGCGATAAATAAAACTCCATTGCGGCCAGGGATTATTCCCCGCGCGTTCGACTGGTGGTTGTGGCAAAATCTCAAGTTGCGTAATTGATGCGGCACCTTGACGAATCGCCGTACCTAAACAATCTGCGCCCGTATCCCCGCCACCAATTATCACCACATGTTTGCCGGCAGCCGAGATATTCGTCTCGGCAATGTCGCCTTGTTGCACCCTGTTCGCCGGTGGCAGATATTCCATCGCTTGATAAATACCCTTGAGTTCACGACCTGGCACATTCAGATCTCGCCAATCGGTCGACCCGCAAGCGAGCACGACCGCGTCATGCGATGCCAACAAAACATCAATGTCGACATTTTCGCCAACAGTTGCATTCGTGCGAAAAATTGTGCCTTCGGCCGACATTTGTTTGACGCGCCGATCAATGTTGATCTTCTCCATTTTGAATTCAGGTATTCCGTAACGAAGCAATCCCCCGATGCGATCGGCGCGCTCAAGAACCAGCACATCATGACCAACGCGCGTCAATTGTTGCGCCGCAGCCAGACCCGCGGGTCCAGATCCGATCACGACCACGCGCTTGCCAGTTTTATGTGATGGCACCTGTGGCGTCACCCAACCCTCGCGCCATGCCCGATCAATAATTTCAACCTCGACTTGTTTGATCGTCACGGCGTCAGAGTTGATGCCAAGCACGCACGCCGATTCGCAAGGGGCAGGACACAATCGCCCGGTAAATTCAGGAAAATTATTCGTCGCATGCAGCCGTTCAATCGCATCTTGCCAATTTCCGTGGTAAACAAGATCGTTCCAATCAGGAATCAAATTGCCCAATGGACAACCGTTATTGCAAAACGGAATTCCACAGTCCATGCACCGACCCGCTTGTCGGGTTAACTCTTCAATCGCAAACGGTTCGTAGACCTCTTTCCAATCTTGCACTCGCACCGGTATTCGCCGTCGCTTGGGCGTTTGACGATCCCACTTCAAAAAACCCGTTGGCTCACCCATGCGAACCTACTTTCGCTTTCTTCTTCTGCTCGGCGATCACACGTGCGTAGTCGCGCGGCAAGACTTTTCGAATCACCGAAAGCGATTTCTTCCAGTCGACCAAAACTTCTTGTGCCCGCCTCGAGCCGGTCAACGCAACGTGACGACTAATAACCGTCTTCAGCCAATTCAGATCATTTTTTTCCAGCATCACGAGATCGACCAACTCGGTGTTTACCCGTGACTCAAATTTGCCGTCGATGTCATAAACATACGAAATACCACCAGACATTCCTGCGGCGAAGTTTCTGCCCGTCATGCCGAGCACCACGACTTTGCCACCAGTCATATATTCACACCCGTGGTCGCCCACGCCTTCGACCACGGCGGTCGCACCCGAGTTACGCACACAAAAACGTTCTCCGACGACACCCGAAATGAAAATCTCGCCACTAGTTGCGCCGTAACCAATCACATTTCCAGCGATCACATTTTCGTGAGCAACAAACTTGGCTCGCTTGTCGGGGCGCAAAATAATCCGACCACCCGACAAGCCTTTACCTAGATAATCGTTCGAATCCCCTTCGAGTGTCATCTCGATGCCCCTCGGCAAGAACGCCCCAAAACTCTGGCCAGCAGAGCCGACAAAACGCAACTTGATCGTTGCGTCGGGCAAGCCTTCTGCCCCGAATCGCTTCGTGACTTCGTAGCCGAGCATCGTGCCCACGGTGCGATTCGTGTTGTTTATCTTGTATTCGTTGTTCGTCGGCAACGCATCGTTCAGCGACTTGGCACAATCGACTATCAGTTTGTTGTCGAGTGCGTCGCTCAAACCGTGATCTTGCGCTGTCGATTTGAAAGGCGTCTGGTTGTATGGGTTTTGCGGTTGCATCAAAATCGGCGAAATATCGAGCCCGCGCGCCTTCCAGTGATCAACCGCAACTCGGGCATCCAGCATCTCAACTCGACCGACGGCTTCTTGCAGAGTTCTAAAACCAAGTTGCGCCAAATATTCGCGCACCTCAGCAGCAACAAATTCAAAAAAGTTGACGACGAATTCAGGTTTACCTACAAACTTTTTGCGCAACTCCGGGTTTTGAGTAGCGATACCAACTGGACATGTATCTAAATGACAAACCCGCATCATGATGCAACCACTGACGACGAGTGGCGCCGTGGCAAAACCAAACTCTTCGGCGCCGAGCAACGCCGCAATCACGACATCACGACCCGTCTTCATCTGCCCATCGGCTTGCACCACGATTCGATCACGCAATCCGTTCAACATCAAGGTCTGTTGTGTCTCGGCCAAGCCAAGTTCCCATGGCGCACCGGCATGCTTCAGTGAAGTCAACGGCGAAGCGCCAGTGCCACCGTCGTGACCAGAAATCAATACGACATCGGCTTTTGCTTTGGCTACACCAGCAGCGACAGTGCCAACACCGACTTCGGCGACAAGTTTTACATGCACTCGCGCGACGGGGTTCGAGTTTTTCAAATCATGAATCAATTGTTTGAGATCTTCGATCGAATAGATGTCATGATGCGGTGGCGGCGAAATCAAACCGACACCGGCCGTCGAGTGTCGAGTCTTGGCGATCCATGGATAAACCTTGTGCGCCGGCAATTGGCCACCCTCACCAGGTTTGGCACCTTGGGCCATCTTGATCTGCAAGTCGTCGGCATTAACCAAATATTCGCTCGTCACGCCAAACCGCGCAGAAGCAACTTGCTTTATCGCCGATCGTTTCGAATCACCGTTTGACATCACGACATATCGCTCGGCGTCTTCGCCACCTTCGCCAGTGTTGCTCTTGGCGCCAATGCGATTCATGGCGATCGCCAAGTTTTCGTGCGCCTCAGCCGAAATCGAACCGTAACTCATTGCGCCAGTCGAAAAGCGTTTGATGATCTCGCTGACGGGCTCGACTTCATCTATCGAAATCGGTTCGCGTGCGCCAGAAAACTCGAACAAACCTCGCAAGGTCGACAACACTCGCGACTGGTCATCCACTGATTTTGTGTACTGCTTAAAAATGTCATAACGACCAGAGCGGGTGGCGTGCTGCAGACGATAAACCGTTTCAGGGTTGAATAAATGATGCTCCCCTTCTCTGCGCCACTGATATTCGCCGCCAAGTTCAAGTTGACGATGACGCCGTTGGCCCGGTCGCGACGGATACGCAGTCGCATGACGTGCCGCAACTTCTTGGGCGATTTCGTCGAGCGAGATGCCGCCCAGGCGAGACACGGTGCCGGTGAAAAATTCGTCGACCACCTCACGCGACAAACCAATCGCTTCAAAAATCTGTGACCCCGTGTACGACGCGACAGTCGATACACCCATTTTCGACATCACTTTCAACACACCCTTACCCGAAGCCTTGATGTAGTTCTTGATCGCTTTCTTGGCATCCATCGCCCCGAGGCCAAACATGCCGGTCAACTCAGTGCCATTCGAAGCTTCACCTACGCCGCTGTTGACCAGATCTTCGATCGTCTCAAAGGCGAGATACGGATTAATCGCGCCAGCACCGTAGCCAATCAGCAATGCCATGTGATGCACCTCGCGCGCGTCACCCGTCTCGATAATTAAACCAACTTTTGTGCGCTGTTTTCGTCGAATCAAATGATGATGAACCGCGCTCGTCAATAACAAACTTGGTATCGGTGCAAATGTGTCGTCGCTGTTGCGATCCGAAATCACGATGATGCGCGCACCCGCATCAATCGCCCATGAAACTTTCTCCCGAATCTCATCAATCGCGCCACGCATTGCATCGGCGCCCTCTGCAACTCGGTACAGACCGCTCACGACGACTGATTTCAGATGCTCAAAGTTTCCGTCGTCATTGATGTGAATTATTTTTGCCAACTCATCGTTGTCGATAATCGGAAACGGCAATACAAGTTGCTTGCAATTCTCAGCTGTGGCTTGCAACAAGTTGCTCTCTGGTCCGCAAGTCGAACCAACCGATGTAACGATCTCTTCGCGAATTGCATCCAACGGCGGGTTCGTCACCTGGGCAAACATCTGTGAAAAATAATCAAACAAAAGTCTCGGGCGTGTCGACAAGACCGCAATCGGCGTATCGGTGCCCATCGACCCGATCGGCTCTGAACTCGTCAACGCCGTGGGCGCCAAGATCAACTTCAGTTCTTCGTGGGTGTAGCCAAACATTTGTTGACGACGCAGCACGCTCTCGTGACTGAACACGAGATGATCGCGATCGGCAAGTTTTTCGAGTTCAACCTGACCCTCGGCAAGCCACTGCTCGTATGGCTCGTTCTTGGCCAGCGACTCTTTGATTTCATCGTCGCCGATAATTCGGCCTTGTGCCGTGTCGACCAACAGCATCTTGCCCGGTTGTAACCGACCCTTGGCGACAATCTTCGCCGGATCAATGTCAACCACGCCAACTTCGCTGGCCATGATTACGCGATCATCATCCGTGACCCAATATCGACTCGGTCGCAAACCGTTGCGATCCAAAACGGCGCCAATCACGGTGCCGTCGGTAAACGCAACACTGGCTGGTCCATCCCATGGCTCGATCAACGAACCGTGATATCGATAAAACGCACGTTTCGCCTCAGACATCGTCGTCGAGTTCTCCCATGCTTCAGGAATCATCATCAACATCGCGTGCGGCAAACTTCGCCCCGACAAATGTAAAAGCTCGAGCACCTCGTCGAAGCTCGCCGAGTCTGAACCACCGATCGTGCAGATCGGGAAGGCCTTTTCTAAGTCAGGAATCAAATCGGTCGCCAACAGCGACTCTCGTGTCCGCATCCAATTTCGATTTCCCTGCACCGTATTTATCTCGCCGTTATGCGCGATATATCGATAAGGGTGCGCGAGTGGCCACGACGGAAACGTGTTCGTCGAAAATCGACTGTGCACCAAAACGAGCGCCGACTCAATTCGTTCGTCGCTCAGGTCTGTAAAAAACATCTGCAGTTCTGGCGTGGTCAACATGCCCTTGTATATGAACGTGCGCGATGAAAGCGAAGGAAAATAAGTTTTGATTTCTTCTGGCAGTTCATGTTCGATGCGTTTGCGCAAAATGAAAAGTCTTCGATCCAAGTCAATCAATTTCGTGCCGCTTGGGTCATCCACAAAAAACTGCATAAAGGTCGGCATCACGCGCAGCGCACTCGCGCCAAGGCAACTCGGGTCAACCGGCACGCTTCGCCAACCCAGCGTGCGCAAGTTTTGTTCTAGAACGATCGATTCAATCTGGGCTCGTGCCTTGGTTGCAAGTTTTTCATTGCGTGGCAAAAACGCCAAGCCCACGCCGTAACTGCCGACACTCGGCAAAACAAAATCTGTGACGGCGCTGAAAAACTTGTGCGGAATCTGCAACAACACGCCTGCGCCATCACCAGTCTGCGTTTCAGCGCCGGTTGCACCGCGATGCTCCATGCTGCACAACGCGCCAAGACCTGTCGCAACAATTTCGTGGCTCGCCCGACCATGCATATCGACGACAAACGAGACGCCACATGCGTCGTGCTCGAATCGTGGGTCGTAAAGACCTATCGCTTGCGGTGTGTCTTGCAAAATTGTCGCCTCTTAAAGTTTGAATTCAGCCACCAATTGGCTGATTAAACGAGACGACGCTGGCTCGAGATTCTAAGTCTAGACAGTTGGCGGCACAAATTTCGCCGGTCTTTTTTCAAAGTTCGACATCACGGCTTCAACCTGATTTGGCTTGCCGATTAGCGAAGAAATGATTCTTCGTTCTTCGGCGAAGTGTTCGGCGGCACCTGCGTTAGAAAGACGGTTGATCAGCACCTTCGCACCGCGCACCGCATCTGGGCTGCGATCAGCAATTTCGCGGGCAATCTGCATCGCCGTTTCAAGGGGCTCGTCGCTAAGGCGTGTGACAACCCCGACTTTGTGTGCTTCGGTGCCCGAGATCACTCGTGCCGAGAAAACCAGATCCTTGGCGACATCGTCGCTCACCAGGCGCGACAGCATCAAAGTGCCCGTCATGTCGGGTATCAAACCCCAGTGAACTTCGCGCATCGAAAACTGTGTTTCAGCATGCGCGACTCGAATGTCTGCGCCGAGCGCCAATTGCATGCCACCACCCAATGCATGACCCCGCAATGCCGCCACAACTGGCACGGGCACTTCTTGCCACACCCAACAAATTTGTTGCGCCATGTGAGTGATCGCACCGGGTTGCATCGCCCCCGCATTTTCGCCAGAGTTCTCGTTCGACTTCATCTTCTTAGAGTTACTAGCGCCACCGTCAGCCATCGACTGAAAACTTCCAAAGTCAAGACCT
>JAQCDY010000003.1 GCA_027729785.1 Actinomycetota bacterium
GAATTGTTGAATCAGTACTTTGGATAAACACAATTTTTGACCCTACACACATCGTTTGGGTTTGTCTACTGTCTGAGTGGTCAGCCAAAACTGACTCACGAGTCAGCGAACTCGCGTTGGTAGGGTGAGAGTTCAAATGTCTGAACCAAAATCGCGGCGCCGCGAGCCCAATGAGCGCCGCAGAGATGCAAACTCGCCTCGTCGCCCAATGAATCCGCGTCGATCTGACGGCTCGGCAGGCGGCTCAAGAGACGATTCAACCGAGAATGCGAGTGGCAACATCGGTTCGAACACGAACATTCGCGAGGCAGTTTCAACTCCGACCCAGTTCGCCGCACTCGGCGTCAGCAGCCGAGTCGACGCTGGTCTGGCAAGCGCAGGGTTCGCCGCACCGTTTGCGATTCAGACCGAGGCGATACCCGTAGCACTGACCGGCGTCGACGTTTGTGGCCGTGCTCGCACTGGTTCAGGCAAGACGCTGGCTTTTGGTGTGCCGATGATCGAGCTGGTTACTGAAAAAGCCAGGCCCAACAAACCGCGCGGTGTCGTGCTTGTACCGACGCGCGAACTGGCTGTGCAGGTCACCGATGTTTTGGCGCCGATCGCCCAACATTGTGATGTCCGCGTCGCCGCAATCTATGGTGGCGCCGCACGCGATAAACAAGTCGAACAACTCGTGCGTGGCGTCGAAATAATTATCGCCACACCGTTGCGTCTAATTGACTTGATGAAAAATGGCGAAGCAGACTTGAGTGACATCGAAATGATCGTGCTCGATGAAGCAGATCGTATGGCCGACGAAGGTTTCATGCCACAAGTCGAGTGGGTGTTGCGCCATGTCACGAAACAACATCAGACGATGTTGTTCTCGGCGACTCTCGATGGCCAAGTTGCGACTCTGGTCAAGCGCTACATGAAGTCGCCACAAGAAATCAGCATTGATGCACCCACCGACACGGTCGGCACGATGCGACATTTATTTTTGGGCGTACACCATATGGATAAAAACCGTGTGATCGCGGCAATGGCTCGTGCAGGCGGGCAAACCGTCGTCTTTTGCGACACGAAACGCGCATGCGACAAAGTTGCCGACGATCTCGCCAGTCTTGGCGAAAAAGTTTCTGCGCTACATGGCGACATGGCACAGGGTGCGCGCGAACGATCGCTGCGCAAATTCGCTCAACGCGAACTCAATATTCTTGTATGCACAGATGTCGCCGCACGTGGCATCGACATCGATGATGTCGGTATCGTCGTGCACTATGTGCCACCGCTAGAAGTTAAAACTTATTTGCACCGTTCGGGTCGCACTGCACGAGCCGGCAAAGACGGTTGGGCTGTGACTCTGGCTGAATACAACCAGCACACGACTTGTCGAATAATTCAGCGCGGTTTGAAACTTGAGGCACAAGCACCAATCGAAGTGTTTTCAAACGACAAGCGTCTTGCCGATCTTGGTTCGTTTTTTATAGCTAGCTAAAACCAACTAAAACCAGCTGGGTCGGGTTTTTTCGAATTGCGAAATTGCGTCGACATATTGCAATGAAATCGCAATGTCGTCGAGACCGTTTAAAAATCGATTCTGTGTGTCTGGGTTCATCGCAAACTTTTCGCTGATGCCACAACTCGGCACTTCAACTGTCAGCCGCTCGACATCGACCGTGATTTCGGTCTGTGGGTCGCTTTCGATGATCTGCCACAACTTGGCAACTGTTTCTTCGCTCAACTCGACGACGATTAAACCGTTCTTGCCGCAGTTGTTACGAAAGATGTCGCTGAAACTCGGCGCGATTACGGCGTCAAAACCGCCCTGTTGAATCGCCCAGACGGCGTGTTCACGCGACGAACCAACACCAAAACTTTTTCCGGCGACCAAGATTGATGCACCCGCATAACGCTCGTCGTTGAGCACGAAGTTGCGATCGTCGCGCCAAGTCGAGAACAAACCCTTTTCAAAACCAGTGCGCTCGACGCGCTTCAACCACTCAGCCGGAATAATCTGATCGGTATCAACATCGCTGCGCTTCAACGGCACGCCGCGACCAGAAATCACGCGAACTGTTTTCATCGCAGGTCTTCTGGTGAGGCGAAATGCCCCGCGACAGCAGTTGCGGCTGCAACAGCGGGAGAGACCAGGTGAGTGCGACCGCCGCGACCTTGTCGACCTTCAAAGTTGCGATTCGAGGTGCTTGCGGCGCGTTCTTGCGGCGCGAGTTTGTCGGGGTTCATCGCCAAACACATTGAGCACCCAGGTTCTCGCCAATCGATGCCCGCATTAATGAAAACTTTGTCGAGTCCTTCGGCTTGCGCCTGCAATTTTACGGCGTGACTGCCAGGCACGACCATCACTCGCTTCACAGAAACTTTTCGCCCCCGCACGACATTGGCCGCTGCGCGCAGGTCTTCGATACGCGAGTTGGTGCATGATCCGATAAACACTGTGTCGACTTTGATGTCGCGAATCGCGGTACCCGCTTGCAGGCCCATATATTCGAGCGCACGCGTCACGCTGTCGCGCTCGGTTGCGTCGCTGAAGTCGCTCGGTGTCGGCACGCGACCATTGAGCGCGACAACTTGTGCCGGGTTCGTGCCCCAAGTTACGTGCGGTGAAAGTTTGCTCGCATCAATCGTGACCTGTTTGTCGAACACGGCGTCGTCATCGGTGCGCAGCGTCTTCCAGTCGGCGAGTGCCGCGTCAAATTGCGCACCCTTTGGTGCGAACTCGCGACCGCGCAAATAATTGAAAGTCGTTTCGTCTGGTGCGACAAGACCTGCGCGTGCGCCAGCCTCGATCGACATATTGCAAACCGTCATCCGCCCTTCCATTGACAACGCGCGAATCGCCGCACCGCGATATTCGATCACATGCCCGATGCCACCACCCGTGCCGATTTGGCCGATGACGGCGAGGATGATGTCCTTGGCCGTTACTCCACTCGGCGCTTCACCTTCAACATTCACACTCATCCACTTGGGTCGTGCCTGAGGCAAAGTTTGCGTGGCCAAAACATGTTCGACTTCGCTGGTGCCGATGCCAAACGCGAGTGCGCCGAACGCGCCGTGTGTTGCGGTGTGGCTGTCGCCGCAAACAATCGTCATGCCCGGCAACGTGCGACCTTGCTCTGGGCCGATCACATGCACGATGCCTTGACCAGGGTCACCCATTGGGTAGAGCGTGATCTTGAATTCTTTGGCGTTGCGGCGCATTACTTCGATTTGTTTTGCTGATATTTCGTCGGTGATCGGCAGGTGAATATTTTCGGTGGGCACATTGTGGTCTTCGGTCGCCACGGTGAGATCTGGTCGACGAACCGTGCGCTGTGCCAAACGCAGACCGTCGAACGCCTGTGGACTCGTCACTTCGTGCACGAGATGCAAATCGATATATATAAGGTCTGGCTGGTTCGCTCCAGAACTGACCACGTGGCGATCCCAAATCTTTTGCGCCAGGGTCTTTGGTTGCGAACTCACCGTTCTATTCTGCCTGTTTAATTCGGCGACTCAACCCGTTTGCGCAGTCTCTTTATCTGTCGCGAGGTAAAGAGTTGTGGAAAGTACCAGTAGCGCGGTTGCGAGTGCGATTAGTGAGCCAGCAATACCGAGCGGTGGCTGCCAAACAGGTCGAAAAAACATTTCAAAAAAGTTGAATTGTTTCACTCCGACGCTGTACCTGCGAAGGGCGACCAAGCCGGATAAAAAGAAGCAGAGCGACCAGGCCGATAGAAACAGCTTTTTGGTGCTCGTTGATGGCATCCACAGCGCGCCACCCACTATCGGAATTCCTGCGATTAGCGGTGTTAAGTGACGGCCCTGAACACCGTAGTTTCCTCCGTATTTTTGTGTATTCCAATTTAAATAAGTCATAATTAAAAAAATAATCATCGGTAGAACAGAAACTGCGACTCGGTGACGAATGCTCATGTGATGCCATGTGCGGAATGCTGCAAGTACCGCAAAAACCACGAAGGACCAGACAACAATTGTTGGCGCTGGCGTATCGAGCCAACCAAAGTTTCCAATTGACTCTGCGATTTTTCTTGATATATCATTTAGAGATTGGTCAGATATTTCAAAAAGACTCGGTAGTTTTTCGTCGACGTAGCTTTTTTCTAAATTATGCGAGTAAATTAAAAATTGCCAGACCGCCGCAAGCAACGTTGCAATTCCTGTCACAAGCAAAATTTTGTGACTTCGTTTTGCGAACGACTTGAAACTCTCATTTAATGGCGTTGCAAGCAGGACTATCAATATCGCAAGCAGTAGGTAAATTGGCCCCGTAGGTCGGGCAAGCGCAAGCACGACGCCCGATGCCATAGTTGAATAGGCATTCAATTTTGAGTCGTGCTTTATCCACGCCGAGAATGAAGCCCACAGGCAAATTGACGACGAGACTTCAATTGCGCTTGCACTGATTACCGAACTTGCGAAAACTGCACCTGGAGTAATCGCAGCCAAAATGGCGAACGGTGATCGACCAATGCTAAGCCAAGTGCTGCAGGCAAGTGCGAAGAAAATTGCTGCGATTAATGCGTTCATCAGACGGCTCAGGTATACAGAGTTATCGGTCGCCCCAATCAAAGAGCCAATTCCGCTAAAAATGTATCCAGTGGGTGGATATCTTCCCATGTCTGTTCGTGGCTCTTCAACCGGGGTGAGAGTCTCGAGTGGAAGCGAACATGCTGGCATTTCTGGTTTGCCAACAAAACACCATGGAACGAGTTGGGCTACACCAAATTGCTGAGGAATATCAACATAGGTCGACCAATACCCAGTGGTCTCACTTGGGGCAATATCGGTGCCAGTCATTTCTCCTCGGACTAAGGCTGCACCTCGGATATAACTAGCGGGCTCGTCTGGACCAGAAAAAAGCGGTGTCAATGTTGACCACACGGCAATTAACAAGAAGAAACTAATGAATAGTGATGCCAGTTGATGCGACTGGATCCAAAGTTTTAGTTTTGTATTTGTACCCATTATTTAATCCTGACACAATTGAAAGCATGAATTGGCGAGCCGAGATTGTGCGAGTGGCACACATTCGGACATGCAAAAACAACTCGAACCAATCGACCTAGCCACCTGCGTTGAATCCAGCCTGCATACGTCACTCGACGGCTTTGACTTGCCGCGTGCCCGTCTGTATGGCGTCAGCATCGTCGACCCCGAGGGTGTGCGCTCAAATCAAAACGGTGCATTGCGCATCAGTTTTCTAGCCGAGCACGGCGATGTCTACGAGTTGCTCGACGCACCAAGCAGCGCGATTGCTCGCATGTTCGACGCTGCAGTTGTTCTAACTTGTGGATGGGCTGCGCCGATCGACCGCGACGAAAGCCCCGAGCACGAGGATTCGAGCGAGGTGCCACCGAGTCAGCACCCGCAGCGTCGACGAGTGCGTCTAGTCGTCAGCGTTTGCGATAATGGTGTGGCGTCGGTGTTGCGATTCGCCGACACGCCCGATGACATAGTCACTGATGCGGGTTCGGCGCGGGGCAGTTTGGCTGACGCGGTCAACAACTTGTGGTGCGACCCAAAAGTCGTCGTCAGTCGCGAAACCGTCGAATAAAAGTATTGGCTTGCGTCAGCTTGCGCTAGCGCGACGAACGAAGATAAACCGACATGCACGCTTCAACGAGTGTCGGCACAAAAATCTCTTTTTTCGCAAATACTGCGTTGTGGCCACCGTGCACTTCGAAAACTTCGACATCTTTTAACAGCCGATAAAGCTCGGTTTGTCGCTCTGGTGCGACGACGCCATCTTCGGTGGTAATTACAACGGCAGCCGGCTCGTCAAACTTCGGCAACCACTCACGCGAGTCGAAGTTGCCGATCGCACTGCCTGCCTCGAGAATATGACGCCAATCGTGTGATGCGATTTGGTGCACTGCCCATGGTGCTAATCCGTTTGACTTGCGCTGCAAATAAAGTTGGTCGGTCAGCCATGTGCGCGCTTGTGCCGAGGTCAATCGTGACAGCGCGGCAAGACCAGTGAGGCCGAAGAAGCTGAGTTTTTCTTCGCGCGATTTCGCAAAGTGACTTGCTGTGCTGCACAGCACGACACCGCGCACGCGCTGTTCATGTCGTTGCCACAACAATTGTGCGACTGTGCCACCCATTGAATAGCCGACCGGAATAAAAGTTGAAATGCCGAGCACATCGGCGAGCGCGGCGACATCGTCGGCGCAGTCTTCGAGCTTGAAATTTGTTTTTGTGCGAATACCCCGACCGTGCCCACGCAAGTCGAGCGCCACGACATTGAAGTTTTCGCTCAGCGCCTCGAAGCACGTAAACCAGTTCAAGTCAGCCGTGGCTGTCCAGCCGTGCAACAACATCAGAGTCGGCGCACCGGCAGGACCTTTTTTTTCGCGATAAAAAGTTTTTCCGCGGCCGGGTAGTTCGACTTCAAAACCTAAAGGCAGACCAGGTAGCTGTGCCACCGATTGAGTCGTCACTGCGGTTGCGTCTCTAAAACTTTGACTTTCAGTTTGCCGTTGGGTGCGGCGTATTCGACGACATCGCCGGGTTTCGCGCCGAGCAAAGCCGAACCGAGTGGAGAAGTCGGGCTCATCACGGCAGAATCGCTGATCTCTTCGATGTGTCCAATCAAATAACTTTCGGCCATTGACTCGTCGTCGCCGTCATAAAGCACCTTTACGACCATGCCAACACCAACGGTGCCATCTGTTGAGGGCTCGACAATTTCGACATTTTCAAGAATTGATTCAAGTTGACGAATACGACCTTCCATATGGCCGTGCTCATCTTTTGCCGCGTGATAGTCACCGTTTTCCTTTAGATCGCCATGCTCACGGGCGCGAGCAATTTTCTCGGCGGCGACGATGCGACCACGAGTAGTCAGGTCGGCATGTTCCTGGCGCAATCTTTCATGGGTTTTTCGCGACAGCTTGTGGATCATGACCCCAAAAATGCTATCTAGAAGGCGCCAAGTTATTAGTCGGTTTTGGCGTATGTTTGCGCCGTACGATTAACGGCATGGTTTCGCAAAAATCAAACGACAAGTCGAGAAATGGCGAATAATTCTGTGGCAGGTCATCGCGTCGCTGTCATCGGTGGCGACGGCATCGGGCCCGAAGTTTTGGCCGAAGCATTAAAAGTTGTCAACGCAGCCGGCGTAAAACTCGCGATAACTAATTACGATCTGGGCGGCGCGCGATATTTGCGCGACGGCGAAGTTTTGTCAGATGCGACTCTTGCCGAGTTGCGCAAGTTTGACGCCATATTGCTCGGTGCCGTCGGCACACCTGGTGTGCCGCCTGGTGTGATCGAACGTGGCTTGCTGCTGAAGATGCGTTTCGAGTTAGACCTGTACATAAATCGTCGACCGTTTATTGGTACTGCGCCAGGGCATGTCAAGCCGCACGACTTTGTCGTGATTCGCGAAAACACCGAGGGCCCATATGTTGGTGAAGGAGGTGTGTCACGTCGTGGCACACCAGACGAAGTCGCAACACAAGGCAGCGTCAACACGGCAAAAGGTGTCGAGCGCTGTGTGCGCTATGCGTTCGAACTCGCATGCACTCGCAGTCGCAAACATTTGACGTTGGTGCACAAGACGAATGTTTTAACTTTTGCTGGCGACTTGTGGCAACGCACATTTGATCGCGTGGCCAAAGAATATAGCGATGTTGCAACCGCATACAACCATGTTGATGCGGCATGTATTTATTTTGTACAAGATCCGCATCGTTATGATGTCATCGTCACCGACAACTTGTTCGGTGACATTCTCACCGATTTGGGCGGTGCGGTTTCTGGTGGCATCGGCGTAGCTTCATCGGCGAATTTGAATCCGACTCGCAGTGGTCCATCGATGTTCGAACCAGTTCATGGTTCAGCCCCTGATATCGCGGGCAAAGGCATGGCAAACCCCATCGCGGCCATTTTGTCGGCGGCGCACATGCTCGAATTTCTTGGTGAAGTCAAATCTGCCACAGCGTTGCGAGATGCTTGTGTTGAGCCTGTTTCTGGCTCAACTGTCGCAGTTGGCGACGAAATCGCACGGCGCGTCAAGGCGAATATTTAAAGCATCACTCGTAGACTGAATTCAGAAAAATCAGGAGACTAAATGCCAATCACAACCACGCCAAAAATTTGGATGAATGGTTCGCTCGTCAATTGGGACGACGCGAAGGTGCACGTGCTGACACATACTTTGCATTACGGCACTGGTGTCTTCGAGGGCATCCGCGCATATGAAACCAAAAATGGTCCAGCGGTTTTTCGTCTGACGGATCACATCAAGCGTCTGCATAACAGCGCGCAAATCATGGGCATGGAAATGCCATATTCAGTCGAAGAGCTTGTCGAAGCAGTCAAGCAGACGGTTGTGTCAACCGGCTTGTCGTCTTGTTACGTGCGTCCACTGGCTTATTACGGATACGGAGAAATGGGATTAAACACTTTGCCATGCAAAGTTGATGTCGCGATCGCATGTTGGCCATGGGGCGCCTATCTCGGCGATGACGCGGTCGATAAAGGTGTACGGATGAAGATTTCTTCATGGACCCGTCACGATCACAACACGATGCCACCGGCTGCAAAAACAGTCGGCAACTATGTCAACTCGTCACTCGCAAAAGTTGAAGCACTCAAAGCGGGCTACGACGAAGCGATCATGCTTTCACCGAATGGATTAGTTGCAGAATGCACAGGCGAAAATATTTTCTGTGTGCGCAACGGAATAATCCTGACGCCACCACTTTCGGCTGGCGCGCTTGAGGGAATCACACAGTCGAGTGTCACGAAAATCGCGCGCGACTTGGGTTATGACCTTCGTGTTGACAATATTGCCCGAAGTGATTTGTATATCGCCGACGAAATCTTCGTCTGCGGCACCGCTGCCGAAGTTGGTTCTGTAAGTTCGGTTGACGATCGAAAAGTTCCTTGTCCAGGACCGATGACCAAGGCAATCGCCACAACCTATGCCAAAGCCGTGCGTGGTCAAGATGACCGCTACAAGCAATGGTGCGAGTTGGCTAAGTAGAACTCATGTCACAAAATCGCGAACTCGTTGAAGTCTTCGATACAACGTTGCGTGACGGCATGCAGGTCGAAGGCGTTTCGGCGAGCGTGCAAGACAAACTTCGTATCGCCGAACAACTTGATTTTCTTGGCGTGCACTACATCGAAGGCGGTTGGCCAGGCGCCAACCCGAAAGACATCGAGTTTTTTGCTCGCGCTCGAACCGAATTGAGTCTGAAAACTTCGACGCTGGTCGCATTCGGTTCGACACGTCGACCATTGGGCAAAGTCGACGATGACCCGACTCTGCGCAATTTGATCGAAGCCGAGACGAGTGCGGTTTGCATCGTCGCCAAATGTTCCGACTACCACGTTGAACAGGCGCTTCAAACCACGCTCGATGAGGGCGTGGCGATGGTCAGCGATTCGGTCAAATATTTGGTTGCCAACAACCGTCGCGTGCTCGTGGATATGGAGCATTTTTTTGACGGCTACAAGCACAACGCCGAGTTCTCACTGCGCGTGCTCGAGGCGGCAGTCATTGGCGGTGCAACACACTTGGTGCTTTGCGACACAAATGGTGGCTCATTGCCAAATGAAGTAGAAAAAATCGTCGCCGATGTTCGTCGCCACATCGGCAACGACGTCATAATCGGCATTCATTGTCACGATGACACAGGTTGCGCCGTTGCTAACTCGCTAGCCGCCGTGCAAAGTGGTGCGCGACATGTGCAGGGCACGCTCAACGGTTTGGGCGAGCGCACCGGCAATACAAACTTGACGACGGTTATTCCTAACTTGCAATTAAAACTTGGTTACGAGTGTTTGCCCGACGGTCATCTCGAGCGTCTAACGCAAGTCAGCAATCATGTCGCCGAAGTTTTGAACCGTCCGATGAACCCGCAAGCACCATATGTGGGTGTCTCGGCCTTCGCCCACAAAGCCGGCTTGCATGTTTCGGCAATCGCTCGGGCCAAAGATGCCTACGAACATGTTTCGCCAGAACTCGTCGGCAATGGCACGCGCTTTTTGGTCTCAGAAATGGCTGGCCGGGCAACGATCACGATGAAAGCAAAAGAGTTGGGTTTGAATCTTGATGGCCAGGCGATCGGTCAAGTGCTCGACGACCTTAAACGACTTGAGTTCGAGGGCTACCACTTTGAAGCCGCCGATGCCTCGCTCGAGTTGCTGATGCGTCGTGCTTCTGGTTGGGATCAATCGTTCTTCAAAGTCGAGTCAATGCGTGTGATCACCGATGAAGCCGCAACGGGCACTTTCACGACTGAAGCAACTGTCAAAGTTTGGGTCGGCGACGATCGAAATGTTTATACATCTGAAGGTAATGGACCGGTAAATGCAATCGACACCGCGTTGCGTGAAGCACTTCGGGCAAGTTATCCGCAATTAGAGCGTGTGCATCTCACCGACTATAAAGTGCGAATTCTCGACTCTGGTTCGGCGACTGGTGCTGTCACTCGCGTTTTGATCGACGCAACTGACGGCGAACGCACTTGGACAACAATCGGCGTGTCGGCGAACATCATCGAAGCATCGTGGCGCGCTCTTGAAGAGTCGCTCGTGTTTGGTTTGTTGCATTTGCAATCGTGACATCGCGTTAAATGTTCTAGGCTGGGCGCGTCATGGCGGCACCAAAGTTCACACCTGTAGATCCGACTGATCGTCCACGAACATATTCGTCGCCCGAACATGTGCCAACACCTTGGCGCAACGACAAACCCGCGGCAATCGTGACTAGGCAACCCAAAGGTCAAAAACTCGGGCATCAGGGCCCAGACCAGGGTTATGCGCTCAAACTTGCCGAAGGTTTGCGCGACTCGATCGTGTTGCAACCAGGCGAGTCAGCCGACGATGCAATTCGAGGTGTGCTTGCAATCGCACTGCGTCGGGCCTCAAAATATGGAAGAGCGCCGGTGATTTACGATCTCACAGTTGCTTTTGGCATTTGGGGTTTCATGTTGCTCGACCCACCAGCAGATCTTTTGGCGCGTCGCAAAGAGTTGTTCACCGGTTTGGGTGATGCGGCTCATCATTATTCAGAACTGCGTGAACTTGTTGACATGGTGCCTGAGAGCACGATGCTGATGACGCCTGAGCAGGTTCGTACCGGCATGCCCGGTAGTTGGCGCGCACTAACTGGCGCCTAAAAATTATTTATCGACGGCGTGTGCTTCGAGGTCTTTAAGCGAAACGAATTCAAGCGTCAGCGTGTGAGTTGAACGCAATTTGACTTTCGGCGCTTTGCCAGCTTCAAAGGCCTCTTGCCAACGTGGCGCACAAAGACACCACTGATCGCCAGGTTTGAGACCAGCAAAACCATATTGAGGCATCGGAGTCGACAGATCGTTGCCGACCGATTTTGAATATTCAAGAAACTCTGCGGTCATGATTGCGCAAACCGTGTGCACACCACTGTCGTCGCCGCCCGTTTCGCAACAACCAGTGCGATAATAACCAGTTATGGGGTCGAAGTTGCACGGCTCAATCGACTCGCCGTAGACATTTGTTTGCTGCCCAATCGTCATTGTTCGTGCAGCCTATTAGTTGATTGAGACGCCGACGAGGCGACCGATCACATATGTCACGCCGACTGCAAGCAACATGATCGCAACTTGACGCACTGCGCTCAAAACTTTTGATCGCTCAGCCTGTTGCCCGATCGCATAACCAGCCACAGCCGCAGCGATTACGGCAACGATCACTGACGCATACTTTGCAGAGTTGCCGCTACTAAAAATCCATGGCACAACTGGCAACATCGCACCAGTCAAAAAAGTGAGCAGAGAAATTAATCCAATTTGAATTGGGTTGGGCAAGTTTCCGGCGTCAAGTCCGAACTCTTCGCGCGCGTGCACGATAACTGCGCGCTCCGGGTCACGCATCACTTCTTTGGCCGACGCAGCGGCTTGTTCACGCGACATGCCGTGTTGGCGATACATCGCGGCCAATTCAGAAGTCTCTGCTTCAGGGTGAAGCTTGAGTTCGCGCAATTCGAGCGACATCTCGCGCTTAATTAGATCATTTTGCGCGCTGATCGATACCCACTCGCCAGCAGCCATGCTGGCTGCGCCCGCAACTGCAGCAGCGATGCCAGCGAGTCGCACAACGCTTGAATCAGCACCGCCAGCAGCGAAGCCGATGATCAACGAAACATTTGAAACTAGGCCATCACTGAAACCAAACACTCCGGCGCGCGCCGAACCTCCGGCAAGCGCACGATGGTCGGGGTGACCGTCATGTTCAAGAGTTTTATTTGCCACGGCTTCAACGATAGTTCTGTCTCGGGCGACAACGCTCACCGAGATAGCCTGATGACAGATGGCACAGACACCGCGCTACCGATTTGCGCCGTCACCGACAGGTTATTTTCACGTCGGTGGTGCCCGAACTGCGCTCTATAACTGGATTCTTGCGCTACAAAACAACGGCGTTTTCGTTTTGCGGATAGAAGACACCGACGATTCAAGAAATAATCCGCAGTGGACGAAGGGCATTCTCGAAGCGCTTGCTTGGCTCGGCATTGACTCTTCAGATTCGCACTTTGAAGGGCCTTTGTTTCAGTCAGCGAACGCTGCTTTACATGTTGCGGCCGCCGAAAAACTTTTCGAACAGGGCAAGGCTTATTACTGCGATTTGTCCACAGAAGATATTCAAAAGCGCGCCAAAGAATCTGGCAAACAGGGCTATGACGGCTATTCGCGCGATCGCGGTTTAGGGCCAGGCGAGGGGCGAGTCTTGCGCTTTCGCGTGCCCCAGAGCTTGACGATTGTTCAAGATGAAGTGCGGGGCAGCGTCGAGTTTGATAATTCGACAATCGAAGATTTTGTGTTGTTACGTGGCAATGGTTCGCCCGTGTTCTTATTGGCAAATGTCGTCGACGACATAACGCAAGGTATAACTCATGTTGTGCGCGCCGAAGAACACTTGCCCAATGCGCCGAAACAACAGATGATTTGGCAGGCTCTAGGAGTTACGCCACCGAGTTGGGCCCACGTGCCGGTGCTTGTTAATGAGCAACGCAAGAAACTGTCAAAGCGTCGTGACAAAGTCGCCGTCGAGCAATATCGCGAAGAGGGCGTTATCGCTGCGGCGATGAAAAATTATTTGATGACGCTCGGTTGGGCGCCGACGGGCGATACGGAGATTGTTCCGTTCGAGAAAATCACTGCTGATTTTAAATTAGGCAGCGTCAATCACTCGCCGGCATTTTTTGACATCGTCAAGTTGCAGTCGTTCAACGCCGACTACATTCGTGCGATGACGGTCGATGAATTCATTCGCGCGTGCGAACCCTGGTTGGTGGGTGCGAAAGCGCCTTGGCAAGCCAGTGATTACGATGCCAAAGTTTTTGCCGAAGTTGCGCCGCTGGTGCAAACTCGAGTGCAGTTGTTGCAAGATGTGCCGAGCATGGTCGACTTTTTGTTCTGCGATTTGCCGACTATTGATGATGCTGCATTCACAAAGGCATTCGCGCCAGAGTGGGCGAGTTCGACGCTGATCGAGATTCGTGAAGGTTTCACGACATGCGAGTTCACACCTGATGCTCTCAAAGCAGTTGTCGAAGCAGTTGGCGAGAAGCATTCTTTGAAACTGGGCAAATTGCAAGCACCTTTGCGGGTGGCTGTTACGGGGCGCAGTGTTGGTCCGCCATTGTTCGAGCCAATTGCGTTGCTGGGTCGAGACGCGACACTCAAGCGAATTGATGTCGCAATTGCTAAGAAGGTTTAAGCGAGTTTGATTCAATGAAATTGAGACGAGTACTTCTGTCACTAGGCGTGTTTATCGCAGTCGGTTTTGTTTATTTCTTAGTTTCGTTATTGCAAGTGTGGAATACCGGTCGCAGTGCTGATCGCCAACCCGTTGATGCGATAGTCGTGCTCGGTGCTGCTCAATATGACGGTCGGCCGTCACCGCAATTTCAAGCCCGACTCGATCATGTACTCGAATTATGGAACCTCAATTTGGCTTCATACATTGTTGTCACGGGCGGCAAGCAACAAGGTGATCGATTTACTGAGGCGGCGACGGCGCGCAAGTTTTTCGTGTTAAAAGGTGTTTCGAGTGATTTGATATTTGAAGAAAATTCTGGCACGACGACTTATGCATCGCTGCTGGCTGTTTCGCAGATTGCCTCGCAGAAAAAGATTACTCGCGTGTTGATTGTTAGTGACCCGTTTCATCTTTTGCGAGCGAAATTGATTGCCAAAGAAGTTGGTCTCGATGCGGGTTCGTCGTCGACCCGGTCGAGCGTGATTCAGGGCGGTGATGCATTTAAGCGCAATCTGCAGGAGGCAACAGGCGTCGCCGTCGGACGGATTGTTGGTTTTGATCGCGTTGATTCGTGGACTAATTAATTAGATATTTGCGATATCGTAAAACCGTCACTCTGGGGAGTGGTGTAACTGGCAACACAGCAGATTCTGGTTCTGTTATTCAGGGTTCGATTCCTTGCTCCCCAACGTCGCAGCACTTCGTGCTGCTCTGCTAAAGCGCCGCAATTATCAGTGCAGAGCACTGAGGACTTGCTTTGCTTCGCGCCGCAAGGAGCAGTGCGAAGCACTGAACCTCGCGCTGTTGCTCGGCTTTGCCTCGTAGCGCCGAGCACTCGTCTCTACGCTGCAATGCTTTACGTAGCCATAGCGCTATGTCAACACAGATAGCGTTGGAGACCTACTGGGCCCCATCGTCTAGTGGACTAGGACACCACCCTCTCAAGGTGGCGGCACGGGTTCGAATCCCGTTGGGGCTGCCAATCTATTAATGCCGAGAATTTTGCGCTATTTGCAGATCGCGATGTCGCCGACGGCAATTTCGCCGGGCTGAGTGACCAAACAATAAACACGACTGACGGCACCAAGTTCGTGTGACAAGCGTTGGTAATCACCGTCGCTGAACCAGCGTGCGTTTTTCTTGCACGGAATTGCATATCCAGTGATTTGTGTTTTAACCGAACCGAATTCAAGCATCGCGCCAGGGCGAACTTTGGACCAGTCAAGTTGGCTGACCGTAATGTTTTCTCCCGCACTGCCGCGTGCGATCGGGTGACCAGCACTCGCATGTTGAGCGATAACTTCGTCGCTCCAGATGCAAAGTGCTTGCCATGGGCGGCCATGATGCGTGCGAGCCATTTGGCGGTCGCCATCTAGGCCGTCGTAGTTGACAGCGCCATGGTTGATCGAGGTTTTAGGCACGCTGTTTGCCGAAACTTGAATTCCGACGATCGTGCCGACATTTTTGGTCTGTGTAGTTATCTCATCACGGTTTGCTGGTTCGTGGAGTTTCGCAAATGTTGGCCACAAGTTGCCGAGCCAAGTTACGAGTTTTTGCGAATCAATCTCGTCAATCTTGGATGCCGCCGACTCGCCAAGTTGCTCGAGCCTTGCGCCAAGTTCGTCGTCGGGGTTTTCGTCGCTGCGAAGCCCCATGAGCATCTCAAGACTTTGTGCGAGTTCGGCGCCGACTGTGGCGACTCGATTCGGATCGCGCTTGACATCGTGCATATGATGTCGCCATAGCGAGCCGACACTCAGCAATGTGCGGTGCGCGTCTGTACCCGAATAATTATGGTTGCCGACGACTATTGCGGGGCGTGCCATGGTTAAAGTTTGCTGACCAAATCAGGAACTTGTTTAAGTTTTTCGAAATCAGCTGGTTCGTTATAAATGAATGCTGAAAGTCGAACAAATGTTGCATCACCGGGCGAGACGATCACAGTTTCAGTTTTGAGTTCTTGACTAATTTTTAGCGTGAGCGCATCGCTTTGTGGCTTGGTGAGTTGTTTTTTGAGCGGCAGGCGAACGAGTCGCATCCATGGGCATGACATTTCGACGGGGACAACAGGTTCGGTACCCCAATGCTCGTGCAACATTGTCGCTACGTCGTCCAGAACTTCGCGATTGTGTTTGTCGAGTTTGTCAGCACCGATTGATTCGTGAAATTTAATTGCATTCGGTGTCGCAAGATAACTCGAATAATCATCAGTGCCTTGAGAGAAAAACGATTTTGGAAACCCGGATTCAAAATCCCATGATGGCGCGAGCGGCACCATCTGACTCGCAATTTCACTCGAGCGACAAACAAGGCCTGCAGATGCGCGCGGAGCGCATATCCACTTATGAAAGTTGCCGACCCACACATCAAAGTCTGTAGGTAGTGCTGGGGTCAGCATGCCTGGCCCGTGCGCACCGTCGATTACGACGCGGGCCTGCGGGGCGACACGACGAATTGTGCGCATGATTTGATCGACAGGCAATAGCAACGCCGTCTCAGAAGTGATTTGGTCGAGCACCACGAGATTCGTTTCGTTCGTCAGCGCGGCAAAAACGCTGTCGGCGATGTCGTCTGCGGTCTGCGCGCCACTCGCAAAATCAATTTCGGCTATTCGCAGAGTGCTTTGCGTGCGACGGGCGATTTCAGCCAGTCCGTTCAACACGCCGCCATAGCCGAGGCTGGTGGCGACGATTTGTGAGCGCGGTTTCGAGATCAGCGCGCCAGCGGCAGTGATAACGCCTTGCGACGCGTTGGGTACGAACGCGAAAAGTTCTGGTGTTGTGCCGAGCCACTTGGCAACGAACATGCGTGCTTCGTCGTGCAGTCTTGGCAGGGTGGTGCGAAAAAAGAGATTCGGATTGCTCTCGTCAAGTAGTTGAATCTCGCGCTGAGCCTCAGCGACGACTTTGGGCACCGAGCCAAATGAACCGTGATTTAAATATGCAACTCGCGGGTCAAGGCTGAACTGCTCGCGATACTGATTCACCCCCGAGATGCTAATTGCTCGCTTTGACTAGTTTTGTGGGCCGCGCACGAGTTTGCCTGGCAGTTCGCCCGTGAACTCGTCGTGGTCGACTGTCTGCACACCATTGACCAGCGTCGCGCGGTATCCATGCGCAGTTTGCACGAGTCGACGACCATTCGCCGGCAAGTCAAAAACAACTCTTGGATTATCAAAGCCAAGCGATTCGAAGTCGATCACATTGATGTCGGCGCGCAATCCCGGCACGATCGCACCACGATCAAGCAGACCATGTAATTCAGCCGTGTCACGAGTTTGACGTTTGACTATGTGTTCAAGTTCAAGTTTCGGGCCACGCTCACGATCGCGCACCCAGTGCGTCAAGTTAAATGTCGGCATACCACCGTCGCAGATCACGCCGCAGTGGGCACCTGCATCGCTCAACCCATTGCGTGTATTCGGATGCTGCAACAATTCGTGGGTCATTGAAAGATCGCCGTAGGCATAATTCAGAAACGGACGATAAATCATGCCCGTGCCGCCGTTTGCGAGCAAATGATCGACGACGACTTCAAATGGTCTGACGCCTGTGCGAGCAGAAATGCCCGCGACAGATTGTTCGAAAGTCGGCTCATAGTCAATGGTCTCCGAAGTAATCGGGAACATCGTCTGAAAATTGTCACCAACAAACTGATGAAAGAATTTATGCGAAGGTTGCTCGTCGAGTATTTGCTGTTTGCGTTGCGGCTCGCTAAGCGCTGCTGCTCGCTGCGCGATCGGCAGATGCACAACCTCGCGATATGCCTTGTGCATGATCAGCGGATGAATCGTGCCCTGCAAAAACATAATCAAGCCGATGCTGCGACCTGCAACTTGCGCTTCAATTCGTTCGCCAAGTTTCGCCGACTCTTCAATTAATTCGAGCGTCTCGCGCCACAACTCTGGATCATCAGCAGGCTGATTTAAATTGATGCTCATCTTCACGCCCGTGCGTCGCGTTAGTTCGCGCATCCATTGCCACTCTTCACCTGGCACGCGCCAATGTTCGGCTGCCATTTGAAAAATGCCGTGGCCCGCTCGACGAATTGCATCGGCGATGCCATACAACTCGTCTGGTTTTGCACTCGTGCCCGGCACGAACTCACCGTTTTTGCTTTTATGCAGCGATGTTCGCGATGTCGAAAACCCGAGCGCACCAGCCAATAGAGCCTGCTCGGTCAACATCGCCATCTGTTCGATGTCGTAGGCATTTGCATCTTCGTTGTTGGCGCCTCGATCACCCATGACGAATGCGCGCAAAGCGCCGTGGCCGATTTGTGCGCCGAGATCCAAGACGCGAGGCTTTCTCGCGAGCGCATCTAAATATTCGGGAAACGACTGCCACTCCCAATTGATGCCCTCTGTCATTGCCGCACCAGGAATATCTTCGACGCCCTCCATCAGTTCAATTAACCATTCGTGTCTGTCAGGTTGCGCAGGTGCAAAACCCACGCCGCAGTTTCCCATCACTGCAGTCGTCACACCGTGCCAGCTGCTCGGCGTCAACCATGGATCCCAAGTTGCTTGCGCGTCGTAGTGCGTGTGCACGTCAACCCAACCCGGCGCCACAAGCATCGAGTCGGCATTGATCACATGCGATGCATGAGCAGTGGATGCTTTGAGTGCGCCAGTAACTTCAACGATGCGCCCATCTTTGATCACGATGTCGGCCGGCCGTTGCGGTGCACCAGTGCCATCAACCAGCGATGCGTCGCGAATAACCGTGGTGGCCATAACGCAAGCCTAGATGTACAACTAGCATCTAATACGAGGGGCAATTTGGAAATCAACAATGCGTTTGAAGTTAAAGCGCCGATTGATGTTGCGTGGCAGACGCTGACAGATTTGGCACGTATCGCACCGTGCTTGCCTGGTGCGACGTTAACCAGCATTGAAGGTGACGTATACAAGGGTCATGTGACTGTCAAAGTTGGGCCGATCGTGGCCAAGTTTGGTGGGCAAGCGATCTTTCAAGAACGCAACGACGGTGCTCATCGCGCCGTGTTGAAAGGTGAGGGTCGGGACACCACTGGCAAGGGCAACGCTTCGGCGATTATCACGGCGCAACTTGAAGTCGTTGATGCATTGACGACCCGATGCACTGTGAATACTGATCTGACGATCACGGGCAAGATTGCGCAGTTCGGTCGCGGTGCGCTGGCCGATGTCAGCGACAAGTTATTAAAACAGTTTGTTGTCAATCTTGAGGCGACGGTGCTGGGGCAAGAAATTGGTAATGCGACGAGTTCGACAGCCACGGGTAGTGCGGGTGCAAATTCTGCTGTGACCGCAAGTTCGACCAGCGCTCAGCAAGCGAACACTGGCGCTCCAGTTGAAAACGCGCCGCTGAATTTGTTGGGCTCGACAGGTTTGTCTCTTGCGGCGCCGATTCTCAAGCGCGTTTTGCCTGTGCTTGCTGGGATCGTGGCAATCGTCTGGTTTGTACTTCGCTAAAAACTTACGAACGCTAAAAGTTATTGAGGCAGGTACGTGAGTGTTGCGTCGTGGAGCAGCGAGTTTGAACTGATCAGCGTGTTGGCACGCCAGTTTGCCGTGCCGAGTCTGTCGGTGCATCGGCCGCCGGCCTGTTGAACAATTGGCACGAGTGCGGCAATATCGTAAGGCGCCAAACCGATCGAATCGATTGCAATATCAGCTGCACCTTGGGCTACGAGCATGTGTTGCCAAAAATCGCCGTAGCCTCGCACGCGTGAAACATCGCGCTGTAATTTTTCTAATGAGCGGTCAACATCGAGGTCACGCCAAGGCTTGTTGACTGTGATGCTTAAACTCGCGCGACGCAACTCGTCAATATTGCTGACGCTGATTTTTGCGCCATTTAAAAACGCGTCGCTCTCGATGTGTGCCCACCAACGCATGTTCATCGCCGGCGCCGAGACAACGCCAAGAACCGGCACGTCGTCGCAAACGAGCGCGATCAGCGACGCCCACACTGGCACACCGCGCACAAAGTTGCTTGTGCCATCAATCGGATCAATAACCCACTGAAACTTCGCATCGGCGGGCCCAACGATGCCGTGCTCTTCGCCATAAACACTGTGCTCGGGTCTTTCGCTACGCAAAATATTTGTGATCGCAGTTTCAGTGGCACGATCAATTTCGGTGACTTCACTTTTGTCGGCTTTGTGCATCACCGAAAAACTGCGCGAATTAAAACCAGCAAGACTCACAGCATCGGCGGCGTCGGCGACACGCAGCGCAAGCGACAAATCACGATCGAGCGAAATTTGGCTCATCGCAGTAGCACCAAAATTATTTTGGCTTGACTGTCGCTAGTTCGGCAAGCGTTGTTGCAAGCGACTCGGCATCAAGCCCCAGTTGCTTGAGAATCGCCGCAGGCTTGGCGTGAGGCATGAACTTCGTCGGCAAACCCAGCACTTCAACCCGCGGATGAACCGAGTCGGGGGCATTGGTCACCAAATCGGCGAGCATCATGCCGACACCACCATCACGAATGCCGTCTTCAATCGTTACGACGACGCAATGCCGCGCCGCATCGGTGATCATCAATTCGTCGGCAGGCACGCAACTGCGAACATCGTAGAGAGTTATCTCGATGCCACGACTGGCAAGTGCGTCGACGGCGCTTTCGGCGGCAGCAACCATTTTGCCGATTGCCAATACGCAAACATTGGGCACAGATGAGTTGCGCAATTTACGCGCGTGCAAGCCGGAGCCAGTTTCGCGTTCACCAACTGAACGCGCCAAACCTTTCGGATATCGAATCGCAACAGGGCCAGTGTCGGCGAGCAACATTGCATCTTCAAGCATTTGCGCGAGGTCTTGTGCACTTGACGGCGCAAGCAACCGCATGCCTGGCACCTTTGACAACAACGCCATATCGAAAATGCCGTTGTGGCTCGGGCCGTCGTCTCCGGTGATGCCGGCGCGGTCAAGGCAGAACACGACAGGCAAACGGTGCAGTGCAACATCGTAAACAAGTTGATCCCACGCACGATTCAAAAAAGTCGAATACAAAGCAACGATCGGTCGCAGACCACCCATCGCCATGCCGGCTGCCGCCGTGACCGCGTGTTGCTCGGCGATGCCGACATCGATAAAACGATCAGGAAAGCGCAACTGAAACGGCAACAAACCAGTTGGTCCGGGCATCGCTGCAGTGATCGCCATGATTCGCGAATCTTGTTCGGCGATTTTGATAATTGAATCTGCAAATGCCTGCGTGTAACCAGTTGGTACTGCTTTAGGTGGACCAGTAACCGGGTCAAACACTGGGGCGTCGTGGAGATTTTTTTCGTCGTCGTCTTCGGCAGGTGGGTAGCCACGACCTTTTTGAGTTATCACATGAATCACGAGCGGACCTTCTTCGACGCGTTGTGACGCCGAATTAAGCGCATACTCAAGCGCTTCTTGATTGTGACCGTCGATTGGTCCGATATAACGCACGCCGAGCGCCTCGAAAAATGCGGTGGGCTGCAAATATTCGCGAATGCCAGCTTTGAAGGCTTCGATGCCGCGCTCGGCTTGCGGGCCGACTAGAGGCAAGTCATACAAAAACTTTTCAAGTTTGCGTTGACGACGCACATAAACAGGGTTGAGTCTGATGTCGGTGAGCGCACGCGAAAGCATCTTTGTGATTTTGTCTTGTGGTCTTGGCAACTCACCTGTTTCGTCGATTGCGCTTGGTGCAGTATTCAAATTTTTTGGACTCGTCACATTTGAAATTGTCGGCGCATAAGATCGTCCGTTGTCGTTGAGCACGATGATCACCCGCCGCCGTGAGTGACCAAGATTATTCAGTGCTTCATACGCCATGCCGCCGGTCAATGACCCGTCGCCGATCACCGCGACGATATGGCGACGATCAGAATTCGGATCTTGATCGCGGGCGACTGCTAATCCGTATGCATAACTTAAAACAGTTGAAGCGTGACTGTTTTCGATGAAGTCGTGCACGCTTTCTTCACGGCTCGGGTAGCCCGAGATGCCGCCGGCTTGACGCAAGTTGGTAAAGCCACCACGACGACCAGTAACAATCTTGTGTACATACGACTGGTGGCCCGTGTCCCACAAAATCGCGTCGCGCGGTGATTCAAAAACTCTGTGCAGTGCCAGTGTCAATTCGACGGCGCCAAGATTCGAACCGAGGTGTCCGCTGTTTTTGGCAACCGAGTCGACGATGAAGTCGCGAATTTCGCCCGACAACTCGGCGAGTTGTTCGTAGCTCAACTTCGCGAGATCGCTCGGTTGGCGGATATCTGAAAGCGCCATAGCGCCTATAACGCTAGCCTCGCGCGCTGGGATGGTTCTCAGTGAGTTTTGTTACGAGTCGGCGATGATTCCAGTAATGGATTTCGGTGCCAATGAAATATGCCACAGCGAACGCCAAAATTCCGCCGATGGCGTCGATCCAAAAGTGATTGCCTGTGACGATGATGCAGAATGTCGAGACAGCCGGATAGAGCAGAAGCGCGAGACGCATCCATAATTTTCGCGCGAGAGGCCACAAAGCAAATGCGCACCAAGTTGACCAGCCGATGTGCAGCGACGGCATCGCGGCATATTGATTTGATACTTTGCTGCCAGGACCACGATCGAATGCCCATGGCCCGCCATATTCTCGAATCGTGTCGACGAAGCCGAAATTTTCAGCATCGTTGAAATTTCGATACTCACTTTCGATGCATGCTGCTCCGTAACCTTCGTCGGGGCATGGTGCGTCGAGCAATCGTGGTGGCATCAGCGGAAAAAGTGAAAAGCCGATGATCGCCAGCGCCGTCATCATCGCCAGCGTGTTTCTCCACTGACCAAAAACGTTTGGACGAAGTTTGTAGAGTGCGATAAAAACGCCGAGTGTGACAAAGAAATGTGCGGTGCCATAGAACACATTCATCGTCTCAATGAACCAGACATGTGGCAAAAACCAATCTTGCAAAGTTTCTTCGTGATATAGGCCGATCCATCTTTCGAATCGAATCACGCGAATCGCATTTGTGAACGCGTGATTTGGTACCGAGACACCGTCGACGAGCGTTGAACCAAATTGATTGCGAACCAGCGTGTACAACGAATAGAAAATGCCGACGATCAGAACTTCTTTCCACCAGATCATGCGGTGTTCGAAGTCGATTGGCAATGCGGGGCGACGCCCGGACTTCTGCGCGGTGCTTGCGCCCTTGTTACCCACCTATAAATATTACGGCAGCACAACAAGTTGCTACATGGCATACGCGCCTAGGCTGGGAAAATGACAAAAACCCAAACAGTAGAACCACTCGTTGCGCCCGATGTTTTAGAGCGAGTGCTGGCCAAGGGTCGCAGCACGGGTGCCGATTTTTCTGAGATCTATATAGAAGACAAACGTTCGACTTCGGCTGGTCTTGACGACGGCAAAGTCGAGCAAGTTACCTCGGGGCGCGATCGCGGTGCAGGAATTCGCGTCGTCTCTGGTGAAACCACGGGTTTTGCTCACACTTCAGATTTGTCGGAGCGTGGTTTATTGGCCGCAGCGCAGGCTGCAGCACTTGCTGCGAAACAGGGAGATGGCGGCGTACACAAGGTGCAACTTGGTGATGTTTTGCGTCATTCGGTGAACACGGTCAAACTTTCGCCCGACGTCGTTGAAAAGTCGCGCAAAGTTGAACTGCTCAAGCGAGTTGATGCAGCGGCGCGTGCGGTGAACGCCTCGATCGTGCAAGTATCGGCTGGCTACGGCGACTCACGCAAGCGAATTTTGATCGCCAACAGCAATGGAGTATTTAGCGCCGACGAACAAGTACGCACCCTGTTGCGAGTCAGCGTTGTCGCCACGGGCGACGGTGGCATGCAAACCGGTTACGACTCACTCGGTCACACGATTGGTTTCGAAATGTTCGACGAAAATGATGTCGAAGAGTTGGCAATTCGTGCGGCCAAACAGGCAGTAACAAAACTCAGCGCACGACCTGCACCCTCTGGTGCGATGCCAGTAGTTATCAAGCGTGGAAGCGGTGGCGTTTTGTTTCACGAAGCGTGTGGTCACGGTCTCGAAGCTGACCTTGTCGGCAAAAGCGCGAGCGTTTATCGCGGCAAGATGGGTGAACTTGTTGCGTCACCATTAGTCACGCTCGTTGACGACGGCACGATGACTGCCGAGTGGGGCGCGATTGGTATTGACGACGAGGGTCATCCGTCGCAGCGCAACACGCTGATCAAAGATGGTGTGCTCACCGACTATATGTGGGATTACTTGCGTGCGCGCAAAGAAGGTCGCGCGCAAAGTGGCAACGGTCGGCGTCAGAGTTATCAACACTTGCCGATGGTGCGAATGACAAATACTTTCGTGCTCAATGGCAAGGAAGACCCTGATGACATCGTGCGTGACACGAAGCAGGGTGTTTATATCGCCAAACTTGGTGGCGGACAAGTCGACACAGCGAGCGGTGATTTCGTGTTCGGAATGGCCGAGGCTTACTTGATCGAAAACGGCGAGATCACCGAACCATTGCGTGAAAGCAATTTGATCGGCAACGGACCCGAAGTTTTGAAAGATATCGACCTGCTCGGCAACGATTTTGCGATGGGCAACCCCGGCACTTGCGGCAAAGACGGCCAAGGCGTGCCAGTGGGTGACGGTCAACCGACATTGCGCGTGCGATCGCTGACGATTGGTGGCACTGCAGCATGAGTGTTGGTGTGCCAGAGTTGCAATCTCTCGCAGACTCGGTTGTTGAGCAAGCAAAACCTGGCGAACATATTGAGGCTTATGTTTCGCGGGGCGGCGAAACTTCAGTGCGTGTCTATGAAGGCGAACTCGAGCACTTTGTTTCGGCTCAAAGCGAGGGCGTCGGCATTCGCATCATCAAAGACGGTCGCACGGGTTTTGCGTATGCGGGCACACTCGAACCGTCGGCGATCGCCGAAGTTCTGGCCGAGGCCCGCGACAACATTCAGTTCGGCACGGTTGATCAGTGGGCGGGTCTTGCCGAGCCAGACGGCGTCGCGCAAATTCCACAAAAGTTTTGGGACGAAGAACTCGCAAACTATCCGACCGATAAAAAAATTGAGATCACCAAAGAGTTAGAGAAACTCACGCTTGCAGCTGATTCGCGCGTGCGCGCCGAGCAATCAAATTATGAAGACGGCTGGGCAGAAACTGCCGTCTCGACGACCACGGGCATTCGCGAAAGCGGACGAGGCAACTCGTGCTACGTCTCGGTGGCGACCTTGGCTGACGACGGCGACGAAGCGCAAACTGGTTTTGGCTTTTCGGTTGGTGACTCGCCAAAAGAATTCGATCTCAAAAAAGCGGCGCGCGAGGCAGCCGATCGTGCAACTCGTTTGCTCGGTGCGACAAAACCTGCGAGCAAAAGTGTGACGATTATTTTAGATCCATATGTAACTTCGCAATTCGTCAGCATTTTGTCAAGTGCATTGAACGGTGAGAATCTGGCGAAAGGCCGCAGTTTGTTCGCCGATCGTTTGAACGAGCAAGTTGCTGATCCACGATTCACGCTTGTCGATGATCCGACTAATGAACTGGCGTACACGGCAACCGACATCGACGGCGAAGGTTTGGCGGCACGGCGCAATATCTTGATCGAAAACGGCGTACTCAAAAAATTTGTGCACTCGAGCTACAGCGCACGACGAATGAACACCAAGAGCACAGGCAACGCAACACGTGGCGGTTTTTCTGGCGGCCCAGGCGTTGGTTGTCTGGCAATGCAAGTTCAGCCAGGCAATAAAACCCAAGCCGAATTGATTGCTGCGATCGATGATGGTGTGTTGATTCAAGATGTTTCTGGAATGCATAGCGGCGTGAACACGATCTCTGGTGATTTTTCAACCGGCGCATCGGGCATCGTGATCAAGAACGGCACGCTGGGTGCACCGATTCGCGAATTTACAATTGCATCAACACTGCAAAAAATGTTGCTGAACATTCTCGACCTCGGCAACGACATTGATTGGTTGCCGATGCGTGCGGTCGGGCTTTCATTGGTAATCAGCGACGTAATGATGAGTGGTTCATAACCAGCATGTCAATTTTGCACGCCATCGTGCTGGGCATCGTGCAAGGTTTAACCGAGTTTCTACCGATTTCTTCGAGCGGACACTTAGAAATAGTTCCATGGCTGTTCAACTGGAATGACTACGACACGCCGGCAACAGCGAAAGCCTTCGATACAGCGTTGCATCTCGGCACGCTCGTCGCGGTTTTTGTCTTCCTGCGTCGCGAACTTGTTGTTTATCTTCGTGCAGGTGTGCAGTTCGCATTCCGACGCGAGAGTTCAACGACGATGGTGGGCAAGCAGGCATGGTTTTTAGTCGCTTCGGCGATTCCTGCTGGCATTGTCGGTGCGATTTTTGAAGAGTCAATCACCGAACGACTTGGCACGCCAAACTTGATTGCCGTCAGTTTGATTGTTTTTGGCTTGTTGCTCGTGTGGGCTGATAAGCGAGCAACGACTGCGCAAAATTCGCGAGATGTCACAAATTTTTCGTTGCGGGATGCATTAATCATTGGCATGGCACAAGTTTTGGCACTGAACCCTGGCACTTCGCGCTCGGGTATCACGATTACTGCAGCACGATTGACGGGCTATTCGCGCGATGCCGCGGTACGACTTTCATTTTTGATGAGCGTGCCGATTATCGGTGGTGCGGTGGTATTTAAACTCGCCCAACTTTGGCGCGACGGCATACCTGAAGGTTTGGGGGTGCCAATTATGGTCGGCATTGTGAGCGCCGGCATTTCTGGGTGGGTTGCAATGTGGTCGATTATTCGGCTCGTTCGCACAAAAAGCTTTTCGCCGTATGTTATTTATCGGGTTGCGTTTGGCACGGCAATTTTGTTGCTCGTCGCCACGAACTTTCGCTAATTGATTTCTAGCCGACCAATACGAGGCTGACCACGCCTAGCGAGGCGGCATTGGCGACCATTGCTACTTCGGTCATCGGCACGGCCAAGACGACTGTTGTCTGCCGATTTGGCAGATCAATCACATCAAAAACCAGAACTCGCTCAAGAGATATCGCCGAATCGATGATCACATCGACATAGTCACCTGAGTGAATTTCTGGCAGTGGCCCGGCACTTTGCATCGCCACTGCACGAAACCCAAAAGGTATTTTGTGGCGACTCGCACCCTGCAGGTCGCTTGTTGCGACATCGTTGTCGTGAAACGACACCGCAGAAACCATAAAGAGAAGGGCACAGATAACGGATAATGAAACGACAACAATTCGCTGTCGTGTGGCGTCACGGCAAAGTTCATACCAAGACTCGAGAAGTTTTGTTTTCATGGCTGAATGCCATGTGTGCCGCTTAAGAATTAGTGGCTGGGGCTGGTTTCGTCTCAGTTTTTGTCGGTGATGCTGCATCGCTCGAACTAGTCGAACTAGTCGTGCTGGTCGTGCCTGAAGTAGTACTTGAGTCTGAACCCGCGCCTGTCGTTGAACTCGTGCCTGCAGTTGAACCCGCGCCTGCAGTTTCACTCGGCTTGCCTGTTGATGAGCCTGAAGTGGCGGTCTTGCCTGAGGCTGCACTATCGGTCTTGTAGAAACCTCCACCCTTGAAAGTGACGCCAACCGGTGTGAACACTTTTTTCACTGGGCGCGGCTTGCCGTCTGCTGGGTGCGGCGCCTCGGTCAGCGCATCATCGCTAAATGCCTGATAGATCTCAATGGTCTCTCCCGAGTCAATGAACTTGTAGACATAAGTCGGCATAGGGCTTTTGATTCTAGGATGATTGTGTGGCTGTGCGCACTGCTGTTATTCCCGCGGCCGGAATGGGCACACGCTTCTTGCCCGCGACCCGCGCCACGCCCAAAGAATTGCTACCTATATATGACACCCCGGCGCTGCAGTTCGTGATCGATGAGGCGGCGCAGGCGGGTTGCACGCGTGTTGTGATCGTCACCAGTCGAGCCAAGCCGTCGATCGAGAGCTATGCCTCGGCTGCCAGCACCGACAAAGTCGCGGTCAGTGTCGTGTACCAAGACTCGCCGTTAGGTTTAGGCCACGCGGTGAGTTGCGCGCGACAAGTGGTGGGCGACGAGCCGTTTGTGGTGATGTTGCCCGACGAAATAATGGGCGACGCATCGCTGACGAAACAACTTGTGGCGCTCCATGAAAAATCTGGCAAAAGCAGCATTGGATTAAAACGAGTTGCGGCTACTGAAGTCTCGAGCTATGGCAACGTCAAAGTCGCCGTTTACAAAAGCGACACAGAAGATGCAGTTGAAATTTTGCAAGTTGTTGAAAAACCAAAACCAGCAGATGCCGTCAGCGACATCGTGATTATTGGTCGTTATGTGTTTTCACCAAATATTTTTGACAAACTCGAACAGATAAAGCCGAGCGCTAACGGCGAACTGCAGTTGACCGATGCGCTGGAAATGTTGGCAAACGAGCGCGCCTTGTTGGGCGTTGTCAGCGAAATAACTCGATACGACACTGGCACGCCGATGGGGCTTTTGCGCGCAGTCATTGAGATTGCTCTTGAGCGCAAAGATGTTGGTCAGCAATTGAACTCTTGGCTTAAAGAAAAATTCAACAAATAGATTAAAGTCGGCAGTTATGGCTAAAAATTTTGGGGCAACAATTGATGCCAAAGAAGTCGGTCTTGACTCGACGCGACTAAAAAATATCGATAAGCATTTCAATCGCTATGTCGACGAAGGTCGATTGGCTGGCTACGCGGTTGCCGTTGCGCGACACGGCAAAGTTGCACACTTTGGCATGTATGGCCACAAAGATTCTGAATCTGGCACGCCGATTACCGACGACACGATATACCGCATTTTTTCGATGACCAAGCCGATTACCTCGATCGCATTGATGATGTTGGTCGAGCGTGGCTTGCTGCAACTCACCGACCCAGTCAGCAAGTTCATACCATCATTTGGCGAAACCCGAGTTTGGAATACGGGCACGGTATTAAAGCCACTGACAAATGCGTTGACCGAGCCGATTCGCATTTGGCATCTGTTGACCCACACCGCAGGCATGACATACGGCTGGATGTATTCAGATCTTGTAGACGACATGTATCGTCGCGCCGGCTTCGAAGCAGGCGTGGCCTATAAAGATTCGCTCGAAGTCGTCTGCGATAAATACGCGGCGTTGCCACTTTTATTTCAGCCAGGTTCAAGTTGGAACTACAGCGTCGCCACCGACATTGTTGGCCGAGTAGTTGAAGTTGTTGGCAAGATGCCACTTGACGAGTTCTTTGAAAAAAATATTTTTCAACCACTTGAGATGCATGACACTGCATTCTGGGTGTCGAATGATAAGCACGACCGAGTCGCATCACTTTACCGTTACGACGAGGTAACACACAGAAAGACAAAACTCGATAGTTTTGGAAACAACGCACTTGAAAAGCCAGCGTTTCTGTCGGGCGGCGGCGGCCTGGTTTCAACTGCCAGTGATTACTTTAAGTTCATCCGCATGCTCGAAGGTCGTGGTAAATCAGGCGATGTGCAACTGCTTTCGTCGCGCACTTTCGAAATGATGGTGATGAACCATCTGCCGAACAACGCCGACATCTCAACATTCGGTCGACCACTCGGCGAAGAAATTTTTTATGACGGTTTGGGTTTTGGTTTCGGGTTCTCTGTAGTTGTTGATCAGGCCAAAACTCGTGTGGCTTGCCCAAACGGCACATTCAGTTGGGGTGGCATGGCCAGCACCGCGTTTTGGGTAGACCCAGTCAACGAGATCAGCGCGATGTTCTTCACGCAGTTGATTCCGTCGAGCACATATCCGATACGCCCGTATTTGCGCTCGCTGGTTTACGCCGCCGTCACCGACTAGTTCGAGCTCGCGCAAAAACTATGCGATGCGCTTGAATTGACTCGGTTCGTCAAGAATGAATCCGAACTCATCGACTGTTGCTTCAACTTCACAGTTTGAATAACTGCTTGTAAATCTCCAGATGTTTTGAGAAACTTTCGTGTATTGGTGTGTCTGTTTGGTGATGCCGAGTGTCTCAACATCGATGACTGCAACGCTGATAGTTGCGCTGTGTCCAACGAGCAGAGGTAGTCGCCGCATCGGAATGCAATTAGTGAACGGCGTATTGACGAAATCGATATCGGTGCAGCCATCTAACTCGGTGCGATGCGCGCCGTTGACTTCACCCCAGCGACCGTGGGTGTCGGTGCCGAGCCAAAGGTCAGGTTCTTCAAGATCGCGAAACAACAGGCACTGTTGAATTGTCCAGCCAGCCGAAATACGCAACACAAATTGGGCACTGGCGGCACCGAGCGTGCCTTCGGCTGTCCAACCTTCATTCTCCCAGCGCAACTTCACTTGGCTCGTCGCACTATTGAGCGCTGGGGTAACGTTCTGCCAAACCAGCGTGTGGCCCGATGCTGAAAGCGATTGAAAGCCGTTCATAACTATGAGCATGCCACCATATCTGGGGCGATACCGTCAGCGCTGTGATTTCTTTGGTCGAAGCGCAGCAGATCGTGATCGGTGGATGCGAACCAGCCGCACCGGTGCTGGTCGACTGTGAGTCGATGTCGGGGCGAGTAGTGGCGCAAGAAATTGTGTCGACAGAATTTATTCCTCCGTTTGCCAACACTGCAGTCGACGGCTTTGCCGTGCGTGCGCAAGACGTGACGACTGCTGGCGTCGAACTTGAAGTGCTTGGCGTTATCGGCGCTGGTCATGTTGCCGACTATGAAATTGGCGCGGGTCAGGCTGCACGAATTATGACCGGCGCGCCGATGCCGCAGGGCGCCGATGCCGTGGTGATGATCGAAGATGTGACCGAACTAAGCAAGTCACGTGTGCGATGCAACAAGCCGGCCAAAGTTGGCGATGCAATTCGCAATATTGGCGAAGATGTGCGAGCAGGCGAGGTGGTGTTCAAATCGGGTTCGCTGATTAACGCCGCAGGCATTGGAGTATTGGCAGGCATTAACGCGCGAAGAGTTTTGTCGTATCCACGTTTGCGCGTGGCGATGCTTTCGACTGGCGATGAGCTCGTGATTGACGGATCAGACCTGAAGCCGGGGCAGATTCGCGAGAGCAACTTGACGATGCTGGCAGCCATGATCAGCGCGACAGGCTGTGAAGTGATAAATCTTGGCATTGTCGCCGACGACGAGGCAGTTCTTGAAAGCAAACTGCGCGAGGTCGCGACACGGTGTGATGCGGTCGTCACGAGTGGCGGCGTTGGTCAGGGAGACTTTGATGTTGTAAAAATTGTTTTGTCACGCATCGCCGACATGAAGTGGATGCAGATGGCAATCAAGCCCGCGAAACCTTTTGCTTTTGGCAAACTAACAACAAGCGACTTGCGAGTGATCCCTATTTTTGGTTTGCCGGGCAACCCCGTGTCGTCGATGATCAGTTTTGAATTGTTGGCGCGACCCGCTTTGCGCAAAATGATGGGGCACACGCAAAATTTGATGCGACCGACTGTGCGCGCGGTTGTCGATGCGCCGTTGAAGCGCAAGCAAGACGGCAAAATTCATTTCATGCGAGTGTTCGGCGAGTTCGCCGAGGATGGGCGACTGCATATTCGCGACACGGGGCCGCAGGGTAGCCATCAACTTGCAGCCACGGCGCAGGCCAACGGTCTGGCGATGGTGCCCGACGGTCAAGGGTTGGCACTTGGCGCCGAAGTAGAAGTGATGATGCTTGCGTAATATGCTCAATCTATGGAAATGCGATCATGGAATTAGTTGACCCGTTCGGGCGAACTGTCCGCGACTTGCGAATTTCGATCACCGATCGCTGCAATTTTCGTTGTACCTATTGCATGCCAGAAGAAGGATTGGCGTGGCTCGACCGTAAAGACATTTTAAGTTTCGAAGAAATCGAACGATTGGCGACGATTTGTGTGCATCGATTCGATGTCGACAGCATTCGTTTGACGGGTGGCGAGCCGACGGTGCGGGCTCACTTGCCGATGCTGGTCGAAAAACTCGCGCAACTGAAAGTGCCGAGCACCGCCAAGTCGCCCATGGCGGGCAGAAATATCGATCTGGCACTGACGACAAACGGCGCAACATTGCGTTTGCTCGCCGATGATCTCAAATCTGCGGGATTGTCGCGGATCAACATCAGCCTCGACACGCTGCAAAGCGAAAGGTTTCTCAAGATCACCCGTCGCGATCACTTAGCAAATGTCCTGGACGGAATTGATTCGGCGATTCAAGCCGGTTTTGCACCAGTCAAAATCAACGCTGTTATTCAGCGCGGTGTAAACGACGATGAAATTTTGGCACTTGCCAGTTTTGGGCGCGACAAAAAAGTTGAGGTGCGATTCATTGAGTTCATGCCACTCGACGCACAAGGTCAGTGGCAACGCAACGATGTAGTCGGTCAAGATGAGATCGTGGCGACGATCAACAATGTCTATCCACTTGAGCAAGTTGCAGCGCGTGGCGCAGCACCCGCAGATCGCTGGCGGTATCTTGACGGCGCAGGCACAATTGGCGTGATTCCGTCGGTGACAAAGCCGTTTTGCGGTGACTGCGATCGTGTGCGACTGACTGCGGAAGGGCAATTTCGCACTTGTTTGTTCTCGACGACCGAGTTTGACCTGCGGGTGATGCTGCGGGGCGGTGCGACCGACGACGCGATCGCATCTGAAATTGCCCGAGCAGTCGGCACCAAGTGGGCGGGACACGCGATCGGCAACGTCACATTCGTGCGACCTAAGCGCTCGATGAGTCAGATCGGCGGCTAGTCATGTCGTTGAAAAATCATGTCTGACCTGAATTTTTCGCATCTCGACCCGATGGGTCGAGCCCGCATGGTTGATGTAACGCCAAAAGAACCGACGCATCGTCGCGCGGTGGCTAGGTGCAAAGTTTTTATGAAACCCGAAACAACGGCGGCGATTGTTAATCGTGAAGTGAAAAAGGGTGATGTGCTCGCCGTTGCTCGCGTCGCGGGCATTCAGGCGTCAAAGCGCACGGCCGAGATGATTCCGCTATGTCATCCGCTGTTGGTTGGTGCGGTACATATCAACTTTGAATTCGGCGACGACCACATTGCGGTTGAGGCGCAAGTCGACACGGTCGACCGCACAGGCGTCGAAATGGAAGCGCTGCATGCTTGCTCGGTCGCCGCGCTGACGATCTACGACATGTGCAAGAGCGCCGACCGCGCGATGGTCATTGGCGAACTCACTTTGTGGGAGAAGTCGGGTGGGCGACAGGGCACCTATCGGCGCGAGGCGTGAGGTTCGGGTGCTAGTACATCCATTAATTTTTCTTGGCGGTTCCCATAGTTTTAGGGCTTTGAGAGGCTTGGGTAGTGATTTGGTCAACCCGTAATACACTTAGAAGACCCCATGAGCAAGTTAATACTTCTGATCGTTGGTGCCGCTTGGCTGGCAGTTCTTTTGCCACCCCTAGTCCGAGCCCGAATAAACAAATCACCGACAATTTCGGTGAGCCATTTTCGTCGTCACCTCTCGACTTTGCAGAACTCTAATCTGCGCCATCCGCAGGGGCAATTGCGAGGCATGTCTCGCGAACTGGCGCCAAACCAGAGCCGTTCACGTCAGGTGAGTCATTTATCGCATCTAACCGGCCCGATTTTGCGACCACAAGGCACCCGCTCGCATCAGCCGCGCTCGGGCGATTTTTACGCTCGCGAACTTGTTCGTCAGCGCCGTCAACATACGGTTGTAGGTCTGGCTACGGCAGCGGTGGTTTCGTTGTTCTTGGCGTTCACGACTGGCTCGATTGTTTTGGTTTATGCGTTTACGCTGAGCCTGATCGCATTGCTCGGCTATTGCTATTGGCTGGTGCAACTTCGCTTGCAGCGCGATAGCACGCGCTATATGCGTCAGTTTCGTAACCGCGCCGCCTAACTAGCCAAACTCGCCAAACAATTCAACGCAATTCGGGGCTGTAGCTCAGTTGGTAGAGCGGTACGTTCGCAATGTACAGGCCAGGGGTTCAATTCCCCTCAGCTCCACAATTCACGGTTAGGCGGAGAACACGGCCGAGTGGCACAATATCGGAGTACCAAAATGGTCGACTATTCAAAAAGCAGGGTGGGGCTTCGCAAATGACAATGACTTGGACCGAGGCGAATCTTGCTGTTACTGCACCTGGACAAATTTTTGAACTGATAGATGCTGAGGTGTTTGGCGTCAAGATGCAGGTGTTCAAGAATGCACCAGCGCATCTGGGTCAGGTTTTTGCGGGTGCGCGTGGCCATGGTGACAAGACGTTTCTCGTGTATGAGGGCGAGACATACACATTCACCCAAGCCATGGATCAAATTGATGCACTGTCAAATCTGCTCGTAAACAGTTATGGCGTCAAGAAGGGCGACCGAGTTGCGGTCGCGATGCGCAATTATCCCGAATGGGTGATGTCGTTTGCAGCGATCATCTCGGTTGGCGCCATCTCCGTGTCGATGAATTCGTGGTGGGTCGAAGACGAAGTAGATTTCGCGTTGCAAGACTCTGGTGCAACGGTCTTGATTTGCGATCAACAACGTTTTGACGTCGCCGCGCAATGTTGCAAGAAACTCGGCGTCAAAGTTTTGGTTGTGCGAGCCGAAAAGCCGCTGCCAAGTGGTGTCGACAAGTGGCAAGATGCTTTGGCGCCGCACTTGAAAGCGGCGTTGAAATGTCCGGTTGTTGACATCAAGTCTGACGATGACGCGACAATTTTGTACACCTCGGGTACGACTGGTCGACCCAAGGGTGCAGTGTCGACACATCGCGCGATTATTTCTTCGTTGATGGCCTTCTCGTCGCGCAACGCAATTCTCACAATGTCGGGCACGAAACTCAAGGAAGTAACTGGCCCGGAAGTACCGACTTCGTTTATTTTGATCGTGCCCCTGTTTCATGTCACTGGTTGCGTGCCAGTGATGATGAGTTGCTTCATCGCCGGCTTGAAACTGGCGATTATGTACAAGTGGGATGCCGAAAAGGCTCTCGAAATGATCGAGCGTGAGCAGATTACGAATTTTGTTGGCGTGCCGACGCAAAGTTGGGATCTCGTCAATTCGTCGGTATTCGACAAATACGACACGACGAGTTTGCGCGCAGTGGGCGGCGGCGGCGCACCATCGCCAACTTCGCTTGTTGGCAAAGTCAACGACAAGGTCAAAAATGGCAACCCGCAACTGGGTTACGGCATGACCGAAACAAACGCGTTCGGCCCCGCCATCACTGGTTCTGATTATTTGGCGCATCCGACCAGCACAGGTCGCGCAGTGGTGCCGATGCGTGTCGAAGTGCGTGACGAAAATCTAAAACCCTTGCCAACCGGCGAAGCGGGCGAGATTTGGTTCTTTGGTCCGATGTTGATTCGTGGATATTGGAAACGCCCCGAAGCCAATGCCGAGACGATTGTCGACGGCTGGCTGCGCTCGGGTGACATCGGCCGGATTGACGCCGAGGGTTTTGTATACGTCGAAGACCGCGTCAAAGACATGATTCTTCGGGCAGGTGAAAACATTTACGGCGCCGAGGTTGAGAGCGCGATCTACGATCACCCAGCTGTGCACGAGGCCGCGGTTTTTGGCGTGCCTCACGAGCGCCTAGGTGAAGAAGTTGGCGTGGCGATTTTGCCCAAAGCCGGCGTGGTTCTTGATCCACAAGATTTGTGGAAGTTTCTTGAAGGCAAAATCGCAGCATTCAAAGTGCCGGTGCATGTCGTTGTGATGCAAGAGCCGTTGCCGCGCAACGCCGCCGGCAAGTTTTTGAAGCGCGAACTTCAACAGCGCTTGACCAAGGGCGAACTTACAGCGATTTCTCGCACGAGTTAGTTTTCGCGTGCCCCCAGTAAATCTCACGACAGTCGATGGTGTGAGTCTTGATGCGTTGACGATTGGCAATGCGTTGGTCGATGTTTTGGCGACGGTTGACGAAAGTTTTTTGGTGCGCGAAAAAATCGTCAAAGGTTCGATGAACCTTGTCGACATTCAGCGCTCGAAACATTTGCATTCGCTGGTGCACTCGCGCACCGAGATGAGTGGCGGCTCGGCGGCCAATACGGCCTATGGGTTGGCCAGCCTGGGTGGTAAGGCTGGGTTCATCGGCAAGATTTCTGCAGACCGTCTCGGTGATGCTTTCAAGCATGACCTTGACACTGTGGGCGTGAGGTTCTTTCCGGGCGCGACTTGCACGAGTGAAGACACTGGTCGGTGTTTGATCGTCGTCACGCCGGACGGCAATCGCACGATGAACACATTCTTGGGTGCAGCCTCGTTGCTCGACGCCGCAGATATTTCTAAATCTGCCGTACAGAGTGCTGCGGTCGTGTTTCTTGAGGGCTATCTGTTCGACAGAGAAGCGGCTAAAGATGCTTTTCGAACCGCGGCCGAGTTTGCACATGCGGCAGGGCGCAGGGTTGCGCTCACGCTTTCAGATTCTTTTTGCGTAGACCGTCATCGCGCAGACTTTTTGTCGTTGGTTAAAAATGACATCGACATTTTGTTTTCGAACGAAGACGAACTCAAGGCGCTATACCAAGTCGAGTCAATCAACGATGGGCTACATCAGTTGCGCGAGGATTGCGAATTTGCCGCCGTCACGCGCAACGAGCATGGGTCAGTCGTGATCGACGGTGAAGAGGTCGTGATTATCGACGCTGAGCCAGTTGACAGCGTGGTTGACGCCACCGGGGCAGGCGACATGTATGCAGCCGGTTTTCTTTACGGCTTCGTGCGCGGCAAATCAATCGAGCAATGTGGCAAGATCGCCTCACTAGTCGCCTCAGAAGTCATCTCGCACATGGGGCCGCGACCGCTCGTGTCGTTAGCAACCGTCGTACCGAAAGATTTGTTGCTTTCTTAAACTTCGTCGGCTGGAAAGAAAGTTAGTTTGAGGTCGCCAAGGCGCACGAGTGTTGTCGCAATCCAACCGCCGAGGCTGCCAAAATTTTCATCCAGCAATTTGCTCGTGCCGTCTTGCAGGGTTTCTTCGGCGAGTTCATAGCTGCCTTCGTATGTCACTTCGATTGCATAGTCGAGTCGATCAGCAGATTTCTTGTCCGTCTGTGTTGGATGATTTATTTCAACCGTGATGCCCTCGCGATCCAATTTGCCCTTGCCAATCTGTGGGCTTTTAATCGGTGCGATACTTTCAATAAGGTTTGCGTCGGGCTGCGTCGTGAGACGCTGCATGCGAAACACTATTTGCATTTCAATCTCTGGCGCTTCATGAAAAATTTCTTCGGTATACCATGCACGATAAATTGCCTGGCTCCAACTCGGCCAAGTCAGCGTGACATGGGCAATGACTCGTGGCGGTCGACCTTCGCCAGGCAGGCCGTAGCTCGTCTCCCAGACAAGATCGCCAAGCAAGACATCTGACTGAAAATGTTCGTCAAACGCTTGGCGTTCAAGAAACGCATTTGAAAAGGCGTCGCGCAAGGCGCTAATCGCATCAGTAAAGACATGGTCCAACATGCAGTACTCACGCTAACAATGTGCCAAACTAAATGCTCATGAGTCTTGTGCAGGTTGAGCGAAAAGATGGTGTGGCGACACTGACGCTAAATAACCCAGCAGAGCGCAACACGATGACTGCCGAGATGGTCGCTGATATTTCGGCCGCGATGAACGATATCGAAGCTGATCAAAGAGTCGGTGCGCTTGTCGTCACCGGTGCGGCACCCGCTTTTTGCGCAGGTGCGAACCTCGGCAATTTGGCCGAGGCCGACGGTGCATCACTGACGAAGATCTATGAAGGCTTTTTGCGTATCGCACGCACACCATTGCCGACGATCGCCGCGGTAAATGGTGCCGCAGTTGGCGCCGGCATGAACTTGGCGTTGTGTTGTGATGTGCGCATCGCCGCTGCTCGCGCAAAGTTTGACACGCGATTTTTGCAGATCGGTTTGCACCCGGGTGGCGGCCACACTTGGATGTTTCGCAATATTGTGGGCCCGCAAGCCACGATGGCTGCAGTTATTTTCGGCGAGATTCTCGACGGTGTCGAAGCCGAGCGCGTTGGCTTGGTTTATAAATGTGTGCCGGATGACGAGTTGATGTCGGTTGCACACGCCATGGCGATGCGCGCCGCCAGCGCGCCACGCGAACTAGCGATTCTCACAAAGCGCACGATTCAAGAAATGGCAAATGTTGCAACCCACGAACAAGCAGTCGCCAAAGAACTCGAGCCACAAGTGTGGACAACGCGCCAACCTTGGTTCGCCGAGCGCCTCGCCACCCTGCAATCTCGCCTCAAAAAATAAAAATTACTTGCGGATTACGAGCCACTGGTGGGTGAGGGCATCATGGCGCTCGTGCCACTCTTCAGAAGTGATCGCATAACGCAAGTGATCTTCCCAGACGCCATTGATTTCGAGAAAGCGCTCGGCTAAACCTTCGAGGCGCAGCCCCAACTTCTCGGCGATTCTCTTGCTATTTGTATTGCGCGGGATTATGCACACTTCAAGGCGATGCAGGTTCAATTCATCAAAGGCGAATTTCATGATTGCCACTACACCTTCGGCGACGTAACCGTTGCCCGCATGTTTGCGGTCAATCCAATAACCGATCGTGCCCGTCTGCATCGCCCCGCGCACGACATTGTTGATGTTGACCTCGCCAACCAGCAAGTTGTTCAAAAATAAACCAAGCGCGTATGCCGAACCATTTTGTCGCTCGCGGTCACGCGCCACACAACGGCGCTCAAATGCGTCACGGTCAGTAGCCGGATCGGCCAAAAACTCTGAACGGCGGGGCTCCCAAACATTCAGCCACTCGACATTGCGCAGTCGCACCTCGCTCCAGGCTTCAAAGTCGTGGGTGACCAGCGGTCGCATCATGATTCTTTGACCATAAAGACGCGGCGGCGCGACCGGCGTACCAGCAGGATGCAAAAACCTTTTCGGTGAAGTGTTCGACAAGTGACTCAAGATATTTTCTTTCGCAGTTCAGAGATTAGCCCGTCAAGCAGATTGTATTGGCTGACGACCATCTCAGAAATTTGTAGCCGTCGCATCACGGCAACAAGCACACAACAGCCCCCGACGATGATGTCGGCACGGTCACGGGGTAGACCGGGGTTGAACACACGATCACGCAGTGGTTCTGTGGCCAGCGTGCGAAAAACATCTTCAGCCGCGTCACGCGAAAGTTTCAACTCGTGCAGCATCGCCGGGTCAAAAGTTTTTTGGCCAACCTCGACGGCAGCAACAGTGACGATCGTTCCGGCGACACCAACGACTCGATCTACTTGACGAACAAGTGGATAGTTATGTGCGACATCATCAACTGCATCGGACACCAAAGAAATCGCATTCGTGAGTTCTTCGGGTCGCGGCGGGTCACGATGCAACTCTGCTTCGGTGATGTTCACCGCACCAAACGGCAAACTGACGGCGAAATCCAAACTTTTCGTGCCGACCATAAGTTCGGTCGAAGCCCCACCGATATCGACGACAAGAGTAGATTTTTCGTCTTTGAATGAACTTGTGGCGCCCATAAATGACAACAAGCCTTCAATTTCGCCCGAGATCAATTCGGGTTCGGCACCAGAGATTTTTTTGACATCCGCAAAAAACTCACTCGTATTTTTTGCGGCCCGGCACGCGGCGGTCGCCACGGTGCGGCGGTGAGAGACATTGTGTTGTTTGATCAACAACTCGTATTGATGTAAGCACTCAAGGGTTCGTCGCATCGAATCTGCGCTAAGCACCCCTGTCGTGTCGATGTTTGCACCAAGCCGCGTTGAGCGCACAATTCGCTCGAGTGTTTTGCCGTCTCGGTCGACGATCAGCAAATTTGTCGAGTTGCTGCCGATGTCGATTGCCGCTAGCGCTACGGGTGCATTATCCATTAATTACGCACACTAGTAAGTGTTGTCAGTCTTGCCGAAGTCGCTTGTCCACCCATTGGCCAACGACATCAGTGTTATCGACCAACCAGTTTGCATAATGCGCGTGCAGGCATTTGACGCCGATTCGGGTGCCAGCAACACCGCCATGGGGTCGTGGGCCCGAGTATTGCGCAGGTATTGCGCTATCGCGTTCGGTGGCGTATCGCTCGTGTGTTAGTCGTAATGCTTCGGGATCAATTTCGCTCTCTGCAATGTCGATGCAACCAGCAGACTCCAAGCGACTCACCGCGATGTGTTCTTGCGCGCCGACAAGCCAGTAGCGAGTTGGCATCGGTGTGCCATCGAACAGCAGCGGCTCGTTTTTGACAACAACCGGTTCGCCATTTTTGTCACGCACGACGACTTCAAATTCTCCCTGTGGTTTGCGGCCGAGAAGTTGCGTAACACGAGCGATATCTTGCGCTGAAGCCTTGCTCATTGGCTTAGCAACTTCGTCAGGCTGACGATGTCCTCGTTCGTGTCGAGATCATGCGACGATCCATCGCACGCAACTTCTTCGAGCAGATCTTTGTGCGACTTAAAAAGACTTCTTGCGCCTTCGTCGCCCGAAGTTGGCAGCAACGGCCAGAGTTCTGCGTGAACTCGCACTGGGTTGCCGCGCACGCCGCTGTAAGTAGCCACAGCGAGTGGGGCAGTTGAGCGGGCAACGCGTTGCCAACTTTGGCCGACGATCGCCGGTTGATCGGCCAAACCGATCACGACGGCATCGGCACCCAGTCGCTGCGCTTCAGCGAGCCCACATTGCAGACTGCTGGCCATTCCAGATTGCCAATTTTTGTTATGCGCGACGATCAAATTCGCGCCAGAAATTTGCGCGCCAGAAATTTGTGATGACAAGTCAACTGCACCTGTGACGATAATGATGTTGCGGAACCGAGCTTCGGCGAGATGTTTGACCGACCAGGCAAAAACGCTTCGACCAAGAATTTGGGTCAGTAATTTATGCTGGCTACCTAAAAATCTTGATCCGCTTCCCGCGGCCAACAGAACCGCAGTTGCTGTCGAGTTATTTTTTTGTTCTGCGACCACTACCCAATAAAGTACCTGGGGTGATCCTAAGCACGAGGCTTAATCGCGTAATCGTGTCTAAAGTTGGCGAAAAATGCCCGTTTTCAATGCGGTTAATTGTCTTGCGATCGATACCGGCGCGAGTAGCGAGTTCGTCTTGACTGAGGTCAGACTTGATTCTGAGTTTGCGCAATTCTTTGGCAACAACTTTTTGTTGAGTTGAACTTTTTGACGAGAGAGTTTTTTGCGAAATCTTCATGCCATTAGTGTAAAACTTTTTGGATCAAAACAGCCAACTGTGACGCGAAATAAGTTAAAGCAAAAATATTTGATAAGTGCTTTTAGTGACAAGTGTTACATCTCAGTTACTGGGCAGTCGTTACCCTGTCACATGGCTTGTTTAAAGTAATCACAAGCAATTAGTAAGGCGCGAACTGGGGTTCTCTGTGGCGGAGACCGTTCAACAGTCGAATGCCTGCCAACTTGGCGGGTCCGAAAGGACAACAAAACATGACACACCGAGTTTCGTATTACCCGAAGTCAGTCAAAGTAACGCTGCGCGCGTTGTTGCTAGCCGGTCTGCTTTCATTGGGCCTGGTGCCAAGCTTGTCGATCTTTGGCGTGCTGCACGTTGAAACTGTCGCAGCCAAGCCGATGCCAGCTATTGAGTCGGCGTGGGTGGCGATGCAGGCACAAATCGCATTTGACGCGCTCGACGCCGCAAGCGAGCTCAGTGCCATTAAGCAACGCGATGTCGCCTCACGCTTGATAAAAAGCATTGCCGTGATCGTGGCTGAGCATCTTGAAATCAGCAACAAAGAGTTGGAGCGTGCATGGTTGCAGTCGGATCACACGCGACAAAAAGTGCTGTTCGCCGCGTTGACGCAACTGGGTGTGCCATATAAAACAAACGCCGATCAACCCGGCAAAGCCCTGGACTGCTCGGCGCTGATTAAGTTTGCATGGTCGGGCGCAGGCGTCAATATGCCTCGCGGTTCAGCACAACAATTTGCGTTCAGTGAACGCATCAAATCAAGCGAGGTGCGTCTTGGCGACTTGGCGTGGTATCCAGGGCACATTTCAATGTCGCTTGGTCTTGAAAATATCGTGATTCAAGCACCGGCAAGTGGTCGCAACGTTGAGGTGCATCAAATTGACGAGTCACGAGTCAACTGGATACGTTGGGCCGACCCGACTGCATAATTTTTTGAAACGAAAGTTACTTGTGAATTGGACCTTCACTGTTGGCGAGCGACGGAACATTTCGACCAACACGCTTGCCGATGATTTCGGCGCAAATTGAGATCGCCGTTTCTTCGGGTGTACGCGAACCAATATCTAAACCGATCGGTGACATCAAGCGCGCGAGATCTTGCGATTTCGTCACGCCAACTTCGGCCAGACGCTCAAGTCGCTTGGCATGAGTCTTGCGACTGCCCATCACGCCGATGTAGCCAACCGAGGTTGCGAGTGCACCTTGTATCGCGGGCACATCGAATTTTGGATCATGCGTCAAAATGCAGATCGCGTCTCGTGCACCAAGATCGGGGCCGCGCTCTGTTAGCACTGGCGTTGGCCAAGTGACGAGCACTTCGTCTGCCATCGGAAACCTGCGATGTGTGGCAAACACTTCGCGTGCATCGCAGACCACGACGTAGTAGCCAAGAACTTTTGCCACGCGGGCGAGTGCGGCCGTGAAATCAACCGCTCCAAAAATAAGCATTTGTGGTGGTGGTGAAAATGATTCGACAAAAACTCGCACCACTGGCGTGTCTTGCAGGTCTTCTGGTGTGACCTGACCCGACGGGCCATAGTTGCGCACGCTGGTGCGACCCGCTTCGAGTTCGCCAAGTGCATCGCGCGACGAAACCCGGTCAAGTTCTTGGTCGCCAAGAGTGCCAATATTTTCGACGTTGGGCGAAGTCAACAGGGTTGCACCAAGATTTGGTCCGTCAATCACGGTGAGCAACGCCACAGGTTTGTTTTTACGAATACGATCAGCGAGCGTTGGGTAAATCATTATTTCTCGGTCACCAACTCAAAGGCTGAATAAATAGATGCACAACGCCACCGCAAGTTAAGCCAACCGCGAACGCTTCATCGTCTGAATAGCCGAACTTAACCAGTCGCCCAGGGCTGTCGTTTTTCAAAATTTCTAACGCTTCAGCCACGACGGCACCTTCGACACAGCCACCAGAAACCGAACCGCATACTTCGCCGTCTTCGTTGACCGCCATCGCCGCACCAGGGTCGCGTGGCCCCGAGCCTTCGATGTCGACAACCCTTGCCACGGCGATGCGTTTGTGTTGAGCCCGCCAGCGATCGATGTCACCCAAAATTTCACGCATGTGTAACTGTCTTTCGTCTTTCGTTTGATTCTTTTGAAATCACTTCGGTCAATTCGCGCAGTGCCTCAAGTGAGTGCCCTTCAACGAAGTCATCAATGTATGGCATCGCCGCCGCCATGCCGCGAGCCAGAGGTGCATAGCCAGGGCTAACTTTCAGCGGATTAACCCAGATCACGCGATATGCCACACGTTGCAATCGCAACATTTGTTCTGCTAAAACTTTTGGCTCGCCGCGATCCCAACCATCGGACAGAATCACAAAAATTGAACCTCGTGCCAACGAGCCAACGCCCCAGTTGTCGTTGAAGTTTTGCAAGCATTCTCCGAGTCGAGTACCGCCACTCCAGTCTGCAACTTGGGCCGAAGTTTGGGCGAGAGCACGGTCTGGGTCGCGACTGGTGAGTTCGCGTGTGATCCGAGTCAGGCGAGTGCCGAGTGTGAACGCTTCAACTCGCTGTCTGCCAACCACGGCGGCGTGCATAAATCGCAACAGTGCCCGCGCGTATGGTTCCATCGACCCTGAGATATCGAGCAACACAACCAGTCGACGCAATTTGGTGCTCGGCTCGCGCCAATATCTTTCGATTGGCTCGCCATCGTTTTGTAGCACCGCGCGCATCGTGCGACGAATGTCGTGTCGTGCGCCCTTGCGATTTGTCTTTTGCAGTCGCAACGACCGCTTTGGTGGCCCCGCGAGTTTCAAACTCGACATAAATTGTTCTGCTTCGCGCAATTCTGTGTCGGTGTATGCGGCGAAATCTTTTTCGCGCAGTGTTTCAATATTTGAAAAGCGCAAGGCGATCGTATTTTCATCTTCGTTGAGTGTTTCAGTGCTTGAGTCGTCGCTGTTTTCTTCTTCGCTGTCGATTAATAGTGTCACTGACTCGGTCTGTTGTTCATAACTTGTTGTGTCCACGGCGATTAGTTGATCCCAG
>JAQCDY010000068.1 GCA_027729785.1 Actinomycetota bacterium
ACGAGAAACGGCAACAGAAGTGACAAATGAAATTATAGAAACCACCCCAGAGCACGAGCAGTTGTGGAAAGCCACGTCGCAAGTTTTGCGCGGACAAGTGTCTGAGGCTGTTTGGTTCTCGACTTTTAACGATGCCGTGGCGGTTCCCGACGACAAAATGAGTTTGCGTTTGCGTGTGCCAAACACATTTGTGCGTGATCGAATTTTGACTCGATACATGTCACTTGTTCGTGGTGCGCTCGATGAAATTGGTGCGTCGGGCCGCGAACTTCGCGTTGATGTACAAACTGCAACTGCGTCCGATGTGCTTGAGCGCCTCACCCCAGAGACACAACAGTCACTTGATGAGCCATTGGTTTTTGAGCGCGAAAATATGCAGAAACCACAACAAACAAGGGCTCAAAAGTCTGGCGCACGCGTTGGCAAAGGTGCCGCAGTTGGCTTGAATCCGCGTTATACGTTTGATGCTTTCGTTAAGGGCGCATCAAATCAATTTTCGTTGGCTGCAGCCTTGCGTGTTGCTGAAACACCAGGTCGTTCGTACAACCCGCTATTCATTTATGGATCGGCAGGACTCGGCAAAACACATTTGTTGCACGCAATTGGTTACTACGTGCACGAACATTACCCCGACCTCGAAGTGCGTTATGTGTCGACTGAAACATTCTTGAACGAATACGTCGACGGCATTCGCAACAACACCATTGCTGCTTTCAAGCGTCGCTACCGAGAAGTAGATGTGTTGTTGATCGACGACATTCAATTCATGGAGGGCAAAGAGGGTTTGCAAGAAGAGTTCTTTCACACGTTCAACTCGCTGCACGGGGCGAACAAACAGATCGTTATTTCGTCTGATCGTGTACCCGACGCGATACCGACCCTAGAAGACCGGCTCCGCGGTCGTTTCAGGTGGGGTTTGATCACTGACGTTCAGCCACCAGACATGGAAACTCGCCTGGCTATCTTGCGCAACAAGACCGAACGTGACGGCATCACGATTGCGAGCGATGTGTTGGAGTTCATCGCCAGCAATGTAACTTCGAACATCCGCGAACTAGAAGGCGCACTGATTCGTACCGTGGCCTACGCCAGCCTCAACAAAGTTACGGTTGACGTTGAGTTAGCCAAAACTTTGCTCACTGATTTGCTGACGAAAAATACCGTCAAACCACGTACCGACGAACAATTGCTGGCTGAAATTGCTGAATTTGTCGGTTTTAGCGTCGAAGCAATCAAGGGCAAGAGTCGTCAAAGACCTCTGGTCACGGCGCGACAAACTGCAATGTATGTCGTTCGCGAACTCACCGACTTGAGTTATCCGGCAATTGCCCGATTGTTTGGCGGGCGAGATCACACGACTGTAATTCATGCTGTCGAAAAAACTCAGCGTGTAATTAAAGAACGCAAGCAAGTCTACGAACAGGTAACAGCCCTAATCAAGAAATTTAAAACATCATGACAACTCTGTGTATAAATATGTGGAAATTCGCGGGGGTTGCTGTTGACAACACAAGTTTGTCCACTTGTCGACAAACTACGCGCCTGCAAGATGTGTCTCGTGCTCAACGGCCAGTCACAGCCTTGGCCCATGCGATATATGAACCAAACAGGCTTAATCCACAATCCACAGCCCTTATTACTGTTATTAGATTTATATACAGATTCGCACAAATAACAACGGTTAATGCACACATCAAAAAAGGCGAATCAACAGGGTGGTCAATATGAAATTTCGAGTTGAACGAGAGTTACTCACTGAGGCACTGAGTGCAGCTGCGCGAGTTGCGTCAAATCGCAACAACGCGATGCCTGCGCTTTCTGGTGTGCATATGGCGGTAAAAGGCGACTCGCTAGTTTTAACCTGCACCGACAACGATCTAAGCGTTCGATCAACACTTGCAGTCGGCGGAGCGCAAGATGGGGTTGCAGTAGTCAGCGCCAAGTTGATCAGCGACATTGTGCGTTCAATGCCCGAAGAAAAAGTCACGATTGAGGCGCAAGCCGAAGAGGTTGTTGTTTCAGCAGGTAAATCACAATTCACCGTGCCAACTTTCGCTGCAACCGACTTTCCAAACATTGTTGTTGCTGGCACTCAGCCTGTGACAATCAGCGCCAAACTTTTTGGTGAAGCACTGGTGCAGGTCGTACGTGCTTCTTCCAGCGACATGCAACGCCTCGCCCTTACTGGTGTCTTGATGGTTGCCGAGCCAGATTCGGTTTGTTTGGTTGCCACCGACTCATATCGTCTGGCAGTTCGTGAATTACCTGGCGCAACAATGCTTGGGCATGGCGCAGAAATAGTCGTGCCGGGTCGCGCGCTCAGCGAACTCGAACGACTGATCGGTGGGGCAGAGTCGATGACCATGGCCTTGGGTGAAAATCGTGCAACGTTTGAAGTTGGTGGCTCAACTTTGACAACTACGTTGTTAAATGTCGAGTTTCCAAAATACAAGCAGTTGATTTCGGGGCACTACCCGAACATAGTTACGACGGCGCGCGAACCATTGCTTGAGGCGGTTCGTCGTTCACGAATCTTGGCCCGCGAAACGACACCAGTACGACTCGAAATGTTGGCCAACACGATTCGGCTGTCCGTGGTCACACAAGACATTGGCCAGGTTGTCGACGAGCTCGATGCAAAACTCGAGGGCAGTGAGATCACAGTTGGTTTCAACTCGCAATACTTGATGGATGGCATCGATGCGATCAAGGGTGACGAGATAACAATTGAATCGACCGATCCAGTTAAACCCGCGGTGTTGCGTGGCGTCGGCGACAAAAACTATTTGTATCTTGTGATGCCCCAACGGCTCACGAGTTAATTCAGTTGCGCAAAAAATACACGCAGCATCAACTGATCTGACGTGATACTGCAACATATTCAACTCAGCGACTTTCGCAACTATACGAACGCGCAAGTTGAATTCGTATCTGGTGTCAATGCGGTGATTGGTGCCAACGGTCAAGGCAAAACAAATCTGGCTGAAGCCCTGGGTTATTTGTCAACGATGAAAAGTTTTCGGGGTGTGCCAATCGAAGCGATGATTCGTAACGGTACGCATACTGCGTTTATTCGTGCGAGGGTATTGCACGACGACGGGCGCGAGATTTTGATCGAAGCCAGACTGACCAATCAAGGTCGCAATCAGGTGCTGGTTAACGGCACAAAACTGCCCAAAACCCGTGACTTATTGGGCATGGTTCGTAGCACCGTGTTTTCTCCAGATGATCTCGAGTTGGTCAAAGGCGGCCCACATTTGCGACGCGATTTTTTGGACGACTCACTCGTTGCGTTGGCCAATAAATATGACGCGTTGCGACTTGAAGTCGATCGTATTGTTCGTCAACGCAACGCCGTGCTGAAACAATCAGGCGGCAGATTGAACAACGCAGTCACATCGATGCTTGATTTGTGGGACGAAAAGTTTTCTGACTCGGGCACACAACTTGGCAATGCCAGAAGCGAAATCGTGTCAAAACTGACGCCGTTCATCGTCCACGCATACGAAGAACTCGCCCAACGCGCCAGCAATATTTCAATTCTCTATTCGCCCGACTGGTTGAAGACCGGGCTCGCCAAATGTTTGGCTGAAGCCAGGGCAGAAGACCTGCGTCGAGTTACAACAACAGTCGGTCCGCATCGAGACGATGTTGAAATTTTAATCAACAGCCTGCCAGCACGCACACAAGCATCACAGGGCGAGCAACGTACGATGGCGCTGGCATTACGGTTGGCCGTGCACCGGTTCATCGGCGAGAGTGTTGGCGAAACTCCAATCTTGATCCTGGACGATGTGCTGTCCGAACTCGACCCAGATCGAGCAAAAGCCCTATTAAATCATTTCCCAGTGGGGCAGGTGCTGATAACCACAGCATCCGAATTGCCAGCCGAGGCACACATCACAAAAAAAGTTCAAATTCAAGCCGGCACGATAATCTCAAGCCTCAACCCAAACTCGAACTAACAACATTATTTAGGTAAACAATGTCCGACGACCCAAATCACGAAAACTCAGAACCGGTGGTTGATGAAAAATCAACTTCTCGACTCGGAGAAGAACTCAATCGCTTGCTGCAAAGCCTCGGCTCACCAAATCTTGACACGGTTTCAGGTGTTTTTGGATTGTGGAACGAACTTGTCGGTGACCAGGTCGCCCAGCACGTCACACCAGTCAAACTCGACCGCGGCAGACTAGTGATAGAAGTCGACGACCCGGCGTGGTCAACACACATGAAGTTTTTAGAACGAGATATTTGCACGAGTTTGAGTCATCACACAGGCACCACAATTAGTGGCATTGATATACGAGTTAAATCAGGTCGTGCGAACAGTTAGAGAGTAGAATAATTGGGCGTAAATCGGCGAAAAAAGCAATCTTAAAATCAACTCAAAGGTGCCCAAAAAATGGCTGTAACTAAAGCAAAACCAGCGTCTGAAAAGAGCGGTTCGGCGTCGTATGCAGCCAAGGATATTCAGGTTCTTGAGGGTCTCGACCCAGTGCGCAAACGACCCGGAATGTACATCGGTTCGACCGGATTAAACGGACTCCATCACCTGATTTGGGAAGTCGTTGACAACGCAGTGGACGAGGCGATGGCAGGGTTTTGCACACAGATCAAGATCACTTTGCACGCAGATGGTTCGTGTGAAGTGCAAGACAACGGTCGAGGCATTCCTGTCGACCCATATCCGTCTGGTCCACACAAAGGCAAGAGTGCGCTCGAAATTGTTCTGACTGTTCTACACGCCGGCGGCAAATTTGGTGGTGACGGCTACAAAGTTTCGGGTGGCTTGCACGGCGTTGGTGTGAGCGTCGTCAATGCGCTCTCAAAAAAATTGATTGCAGAAATCGATCGTGATGGTTCAAGGTTTCGACAAGAATTTATTGATGGCGGAAAACCAAAATCTAAAATTCAAAAACTTGGTGCGTCTCCCGCGAAAAACAACGGCACATCGATTACTTTTTATCCGGATCCTGAAGTTTTCGCATCGGAAGGCGTCGAGTTTGTTGCTCGCACAGTGCTCGAACGCTTGCAGACGATCGCTTTTTTAAATCGCAATCTTGAAGTTGTGTTTGAAGATAAACGTGACGGCAAAAAAGACAAAACCACATTTCAATACAAAGGCGGCATCGTTGATTTTGTGAAACACCTCAACGTTTCGCGCGAGTCCTTGTTCAATAAGGTGGCTTTTTACGAGGCAAGCGAGTCAGATCAGGCCCTTGAAATAGCCCTGCAGTGGAACACCGGTTACTACGAGGGCATCTATGGCTACGCCAACGGTATCTCCACAGTTGAAGGCGGCATGCATGTTGAAGGCTTCAAAACAGCGCTCACATCCGTAGTCAATAAATATGCACGCTCATCGGGTGGGCTGAAAGAAAAAGACGAAAACCTACTCGGTGAAGACATTCGCGAGGGCTTGACGGCGATAGTCACCGTCAAATTGCGCGAACCCCAATTCGAAGGCCAAACAAAAGCCAAACTTGGCAACGTTTCAATTCGGTCGTTCGTGCAAAAAGAAACAAATACGAAACTCGAAGAGTGGATGCTTGAAAATCCGACCGAAGCAAATCGAATCGTCAAAAAATCAGTTGCCGCTGCCCAGGCTCGTATCGCGGCAAAAAATGCGCGCAACGCAGTTCGTCGCAAAACTGCTTTGTCAGGCGCAGGTATGCCTGACAAACTTAAAGACTGTCAAAGCAGTGATCCTGCCGAGAGCGAAATTTTCATCGTTGAGGGTGACTCTGCCGGCGGCACCGCAGTAGATGCACGCGATCCACGAACTCAAGCCATTCTGCCGATTCGCGGCAAAATTCTCAATGTTGAACGGGCTCGTCTAGACAAGATGTTGAAAAACACCGAGGTTCAGGCATTGATTACGGCAATTGGTGGCGGCGTTGGCAACGACGAATTCGCGGCAGACAAGGCGCGCTATCACAGAGTAATTATCTTGGCTGACGCCGACGTGGATGGCAGCCACATTCGAACATTGTTGCTGACATTTTTTTACCGACAAATGCGTCCAATGGTTGAAAGTGGTTTTATTTACATCGCGCAACCACCCCTGTTTTCAACCGAAGTAGGCAAAGAAAAGACGTATCTCAAAGATGAGGCGTCCAAAGAAAAGTTCCTACGAGCCAACCCCAACCACAAAAAAGATTTCCAACGGCTCAAGGGTCTGGGTGAAATGGATTGGCAAGAATTGCGCAGCACCACCATGGATGCGGCCACACGCACGTTGTTGCAGGTCAATGTTGAAGAGGCTGCCGAAGCGGAAAACATTATGAGCGTGTTGATGGGCGACGATGTTGAGAGTCGCAAACAATTTATTCAAAAAAATGCTCGAGATGTTCGCAACCTCGACTTTTAGCAACTTATAACGACTCACCAAACAGGAAACAAAATGGCCGCAAAGAAACCAACAAACAAGGTGTCAAAAAAACAGGCATCTAAATCTTCTGCGAAAACTGCTGCGTCTTCGCAATTGCCACTTGTTTCAGGTACGGGTGTGCAGCCCGTGCAACTGCAAGACGAAATGGAACGCTCGTTTATTGATTATGCGATGTCGGTGATCATGTCGCGTGCGTTGCCCGACGTGCGTGACGGGCTCAAACCGGTGCACCGCCGAATCATTTGGGACATGCACCAACAAGGTTTTCGCCCAGATCGACCATTCGTCAAATGCGCTCGCGTCACTGGTGACACAATGGCGCGCTATCACCCACACGGTGATGGGGCAATTTATGACGCACTCGTTCGGATGGCTCAACCGTTTTCGCTGCGTCACCCGCTGATTGATTTTCACGGCAACTACGGGTCGCCTGACTTTGGTCCGGCTGCGAGTCGTTACACCGAGTCGCGCTTGCATCCACTGGCAATGCAGTTGCTTGCCGACATCGACGAGGACACTGTCGACTTAATTTCAAATTACGACGGCACCTCAGAAGAGCCGTCAGTGTTGCCAGCGCGCTTCCCGAACTTGTTGGTCAACGGTTCGCAGGGCATTGCCGTGGGTATGGCCACGAGCATTCCGCCGCACAACCTCGGCGAAGTTGTGGATGCGACGTTGCACTTGATCGACAACCCAGAAGCGTCGATCGCCGATCTGATGAAGTTTGTCAAGGGGCCAGACTTTCCGACGGGTGGTTTAATTCTTGGGCGCAGTGGCATCAACGAAGCTTTTAAAACTGGGCGTGGCAGCATCAAAATGCGAGCCAAAGTTGCGATCGAAGACGGCGTCCGTGGACAAATGCGCATTGTTGTTACCGAATTGCCGTATCAAGCCAGTTGCTCGGCGATTGCGGCGCGCATTCAAGAACTTGTGGACGGCGGCGAACTTGATGGCATTGCCGATGTCAACGACAACTCGTCTGGTGGTGAAACAAATCTGATCATCACGCTCAAACGCGACGCCAATTCGAATGTCGTGATGAACAACCTGTTCAAACTTACGACTTTGCAGACGAGTTTTCCCGTGAACATGGTTGCCCTGGTTGATGGCGTGCCGCGCACGGTGAACCTGCGCGACGCACTACAAGGTTATGTACGTCATCAAATTGATGTAATCACTCGCCGCAGCAACCATCGTTTGAAAAAAGCCGAAGATCGCGGCCACATTCTTGAAGGTCGTCTCAAGGCACTCAACGTAATTGATGCAGTGATCAAAGTTATTCGTGGCAGCGAAGATGGCAATTCTGCAAAAGCGGCTTTGATGGGCAAGCAGTTTGGCTTTACCGAGCGTCAGGCGATCGACATTCTAGATATGCAACTGCGCCAACTGACCCGCTTGTCGCGCATCGATCTTGAGACTGAACAAAAAGATATCCGGGCACAAATCAAAGAACTCAAGGCGATATTGAACGACGACAAAAAGTTGCGCGCCGTGATTTCAAAAGAATTGACCGCGGTTCGCGAAACTTTCGCCACAGATCGTGTCTGCAAGATCACCGCCGACGTGGGCGAGATGAGCGTCGAAGATCTTGTCGACAATCGCGAACTTGTCGTCGTCATGACTCAAGCCCAATACGTCAAGAGCGTGTCAGCGGATTCATTCAGGTCGCAAGGCCGGGGTGGCCGTGGCGTTTCCGGTGCAAAAATGAAGGACGCCGACATTGTGCGCAACGTAATCTTCACGACTTCGCATGCATATCTGTTGTTTTTTTCTAATCGTGGTCGCGTTTATCGTTTGCGAGCCCTCGAGATCCCCGAACGTGAACGCACCGCAAAAGGCATTCCGATTGTCAATTTATTGCCGCTCCAAAACGGTGAAACAATTCAGGCGATCATTGATACGCGCGAATTCCCTGGTACGCGTTATTTGTTCTTTGTTTCTCGTCAAGGTCAAGTCAAAAAGACCGCGTTCAACGAATATGATTCGTCGCGCCGTGATGGCTTAATCGCGCTCAAGCTTCGACCAAAAGACGAACTCGTGCGAGTTATTGAAACCAGCGGCACCGACGATGTGTTCATAGTCAGTCGGGGTGGTCAAACAATTCGCTTCTCCGAAAAACAAGTT
>JAQCDY010000004.1 GCA_027729785.1 Actinomycetota bacterium
CCCGGCTGCATTCGGCTAATAAACAAAGATCCCCGTAGAACCCATATAACATATGGGTTCTAGATAACCACAAATCAATTAGCCACGTATTTAAAGCAACAAATCTTGCCTGTGGACAAACATCTACCAGACACCCCGAGCCGACGCCGCTGATCGGCCCGAAAATTCGCTGGACTAGTTAATTTTTGGGTTCCGAAAGAAATTTTAAACAAATTTTTAAAAATCCCATAAATTCGCCCTCTAGCGAGCACTTTTGACGCCTGCCATCCACCAACGCCAGTCGCCCAGCGACCACACTTACTTTTGTTGTCATCTTCAAATTTGATTTCTGAAAAAGCAAACGAGCTGTTCGCTGAGTTGCTTACAACTCCAGCAGGCTCGCGGGTTGTACTTGACACTTCAGTTCTAGTCGCCGATCCCAACTGTCTGCATAACTTTCCGAACTGCGCGATCGTTATTCCATTAACAGTGATCGAGGAACTTGACGGTTTAAAAACACGAATGGATGACGTCGGTCGCTCTGCTCGCAGCGCGCTTCGCGCGATCGAAGATCTGCGTCGCAAAGCAGGTGGCTCACTCAAAGAACCGACACCAGTCAGCAACACCGAATCAGGGTCGACCGTGCAAATTGAGGTCAACGGCATCCAAAAACACCTACTTATTGAGCATGGGCTCGACCCCCAGGTGCCCGACAACCGAATAATCGGTGCCGCACTGGGTCAGGCCTCAGTTTCACCGACCTGCATCGTCTCTAACGACGCCGCACTACGCATCAAAGCCGCCCACCTGGGGCTGACCGCGCTCGAACATCGGCCCGTTAACGGTGGTCGCTCTGAAAAACCGATGGGCTGGTCGACATTCGACACTTCAGTTGAGATAATCGACAGCCTCTACAAGTCGGAGGGCATCGAAAAATCAGAAATCAAAGATGCCGAGGGCCTCTATGAGAACAATTTTGCCGTCCTACGCTGTGGCTCGCAGTCTGCACTCACCCGATGCCGAGATAACGAGTTGCGGCTGATGCAACAATCGGCCCCAGAAGCCTGGGGACTACGCGCTCGCAACAAAGAACAGCGCTTTGCCCTCGAACTTTTGCTTGATCCGCAAATCACGGTCGTTGCGCTCGACGGTCGCGCGGGCACCGGCAAAACTGTTTTGGCAATCGCCGCTGGTCTTGAACAAGTCGTTGAACAACATCGCTACGAACGCCTCGCCGTCTATCGACCACTCGTTCCGGTGGGACGCGCTGATGTTGGTTTTCTTCCCGGTGGTCTTGAAGAAAAACTTGATCCATGGATGTCAGCAATTCACGACGCCGTAGTCGCGCTCACAGATGATCGCTCGAGCAGCGACGCCCGCGGGTTGATCGACGACTTAATCGCCCGTGGTCAGTTAACGCTCGAATCGGTCACCTTCTTGCGCGGCCGCAGCCTGCAAGCCCAAATTGTCGTTGTCGACGAGGCCCAGAACCTAGAGCCGACTACTTTGAAGACAATCTTGACCCGAATCGGAGAAGGCACGAAAGTGATTTTCACGGGCGACACCAGCCAGATCGACGCACCATACATGGGCGAAACCAACAACGCGCTGGCTGTTTTAGTTCAGGCATTTGCCGGACAAAGTTGCTTTGGCCACATCACGCTCGAAGCCTGTGAACGCAGTGAAGTTGCCAGTCTGGCTGCTGAACTTCTCTAAATCACACTTCTGTAATTCAAAATATCTTCGCGCAAAGTTTTACAACCTATTAGTTCACTTAATACTGTGCCATTTATGCCTTATGGCCCCGAGGATTCAGGCTTACAACCTGACGAATTTCCTGATCAGCAACTCAGCGTCGAAGCGCTACAAGCACTCTTGCGACTCAGAGACTGGTGTGACAAGTCGAACTGCAAAGGCAAGCGTCACCTATTTTTCGGACAAAACTCAGAGCGCCCGCAAGCGAGAATTAAGCGCGAGATCAAAGCCTCTTCGATTTGTAAATGCTGCTCGGTCAAATCTGACTGCCGCGAGTTCGCACGCTTAAATCATGAATATGGTTATTGGGGTGGCGAGAACGAAGAACAACGACACCTTGCGGGATTCAAATTAATCGCCCCGATTGGAATCCGCGCAAAAGTCTTTCGCCCCGAGCAAATAAATAATCAAACTGACACCTAGAAGTCGCTAAACACAGTCCACAACGCTCGGGTCATACGTCTCGGCGTGCCATGATTGAAGACATGGCATCCGTCGCAAAAGACCCCGACTCACTCGTAACTTCATTTTTTGAACTCATTCAAGGACATCATCTGACGGCGGCGCTTGACCTAATGTCACAAGATTGTGAATACGACAACGTGCCGATCACGAAAGTTTTTGGTCGTGCCGCCATCGAACAAACGCTCGGGGGTTTTCTCGCCGAGTGTTCGGCCTACGAGTGGATCATCCACCACCAAGTTGCCACCGGCGACCTCGAGCACGGTGTAGTAATGAACGAACGCACCGACAGATTTCAAATCGATAGCCGCTGGGTCGAACTCGATGTCGCAGGTCTGTTCGTCGTCAGCGACTCGAAAATTGCGCTGTGGCGCGACTACTTCGACCGCGAAAATTTCACCAAATCACTCGCGTCCAAATAATTCTCACTGGTAAGACTGCAACACAGGTCGGCTAACTTTCATTCAATGCTTGAGTTTCTAAAAAATAAACCGCTTGGCGAGCTTAAGTTCGCGGTTGTCGACACCGAAACTACTGGGCTCTCCGGCACCAACGACCATGTTCTACAACTTGGTGTCGTAATTTCACGCAGCGACGGCACAATCGAAGAACAATACGAGACTTTTGTCAAACGATTCTTCTGGAAACCGGGCCGACTCGGCGCCTACAAGGTGCACGGCATCAAACGTTCTGACCTGCGCAAAGGCATCAGCCCCCAAGAAATGATCAATCGATTAAATCAACTTCTCAACGAAACAATTTTCGTTGCCCACAACGCAAAATTCGACATCGGTTTTCTCAACGGCGAAGCAGACCGCCTCAAAACTAAAATCAATTACAACGGGCCACTCGACACACTGAAAATGTCGCGTGCGCTCGACCCAAAACGAGTCAACTCGCACAGGCTAAAAGATGTGACGGCGCGTTACGGCGTCACTGTCACCCGCCCACACGACGCGTTAGCCGACGCACTTGGCACTGCGTTGGTTTTGCCACATCTTTTTGCCGAGCACAAAATCACCACCACCGAAGAACTGGTCTCACACTTCGGCGCCTAGATCAATTAGCGCTAGGTGTCGATCGATATCTTGCCAGAACTGCCGTTGCCGTCTCGTTGGCAAGGTTTTTATATTCAGCAGGTTTGAGAACTTTCACACCTTTGCCGGCTCGCAGCAACAATCGGCCCAACCAGTGCTTTGAAGTGATCGACATTCTCAAGTCGACGCTGCCGTCTTTGTTATCAACTCTTGATAAATACGGGTAAGACTCGACAATCCAGCGAGAAGACTTTTGCACACGCAAAGTGACCTGTTGCAAACTCTCCGAAAACCAGGGCAACTCATCGTCGCGTACCTCGCGCAACTGATCAAATATTTTGGTTCCCGTGATTTTTTCGATTCGGTCGATACGAAAAACTCGATCTTCACCTGATAGGTGATCATCGGCGGCAACATACCATCGACCGGCGTCTTCAAACACTTTGCGAGCCGTGATCGTTCTCTGCGAACGTTTCTGCGTCGCTGGCGAGAAATATTCAATTTCGTGGCGCTCACCCGTATTGGCGGCATCCAAAAGTTCCTTGACATAACGCGCCTTTGGCAACTGCACCTTTATTGTTTCTGCGCCCGAAGGCATCAGCGGTGCAAGTTTGACCAACGCCGAGGCCAGCGGACCCTTTTTATTTGCGCCCGGCAACTGCATCGCCGTCTGGGCCATCACCGATACGGCAAACAATTCTGCGGTACTGAGCTTCAGCGGACGCGAAAACATCAACGGAACCTCTGCGATAACCATTCCGTCATCCATATATACGTCGATCAACGCATCCGGCGTGTACGGCGGCACGCCACACACGGCGGCCATCTGTAGATCTTCGACTAGTTCAGCCTCACTCAAGTTGAATTGACGCGCCATCGCCGAAATCTTGATGCGCTTGCGTTGCATTATCCATGGCAACATCACCAGCAGCCCACTCACACGCTGCGCTGCGCTGCGCGGCCCGCGCCGCACTGGTCGCGCCGGTTTCTTGACCGGTTTCTTGACTAGCTTCTTGACTGGTTTCTTTTTTACAACAGGCTTGCTCGTTGATTTTGCTTTCCTTTTTGTCGCCATCATTTACCTGCCGAAAGCTCTTCGAGCCACTGCACGACTTGATCACGCATAACTTGTGGCTCGAGTACCTCGGCGCTCTCGACCATCGCAAATAGCCACGACTTGAATGCACCCAAATTCGCACAAGGTATCGAAAACTCAACGCTGCCATCTGCTCGATCGCGAATCACAAAACTTTCGCCAAATTCGCGCCTCACTCCACCTGCGAGCGCGGCATCAACCAGCACCACCGCACTCGTTACTTCGCCGTCGCCGGCCGCCAACATCTGCTTTTCGGTGGGCACCGCTGCCGCAACATCGAAATCAACTGGCGTTTTAAATGCTCGGGCCTCACCAGCACTTACTTCACCTTCAATTCGATCGACGCGAAACACTCGCTGATCACGGCGCAAGTGGTCAAAGCCGATGATGTACCAAAACCCGCTGCGTGAAAGCATCCCATACGGGTCAACTTGGCGTTTTTCACCCTTGTAGTTGAAATTCAACGTTTTGCGTTTCATCACGGCATCGGTGATCGTGCTCATATTCTGATCTACAAGTCCGATATTTACGCTCATCGATGCCTTGCGCATGATGCGCTCGCCACCAAGTTTCCACAACGCTTCTTCGCCGTGTTGTGCACCAAGGTGAACCGTCGCCACGGCCAACTGCAACGCAACGCGCTCTTCATCGGTAAGTCGCAGGTCGCTCAACTCGTAATTTGAACGGTTGACCCAATATGTAACTTCGCCTGCGGCATCGCCACCAAGCGTTTTGGTTTCAATAGGAATACCCATTTCGCGCAGCGCAGCTTTGTCGCGTTCGAAAGCCGCTCGAGCAGCCTCGTCACTATCGGGATACTGCTTGCCCAATTCTTGTCTTACCTGACGCAAAGTCAGAGGCTTGGCTCGGTCCACAAGCAAGGCGAGCAAATTCATCATCCGCTCTGCCTGAGAAATTTTTACGGCCATGGCTCAAGCGTAGGTCGCCCGACTAGGCGCACCAAGCAACTCTTAATTTCGATGACTTGCTTAAATGACTATTTTTTGCGTCTCATTTGGCGATACGACTGAATCAATCTTTTGGTCGAAGTGTCATTAACGCCAGACTGATCAATGGATCTGCTCGCTTCTGATTCGTCAACTATCTGATCTTCAATTTCAAGCGACAAAGTTTTGCCCAACTCAACTCCCCATTGATCAAAACTATTGATCTGGGCAATCACGCCATACACGAACACCCGATGCTCATACATCGCAATCAAAGCGCCAAGCGTTCGCGGGGTTATCGACTTTGCCAGCAACGTCGTAGACGGCCGATTTCCTGGCATCGCGCGGTGAGCTTCGATCGAATTTCCACCGACTTCGTCTCGCGCGCTCCCAAATGCCAGCGCCTTGGCCTGGGCCAACATGTTGGCAACTAATGCATCATGAGAACTGGCGTCCACATTTGCCAGTTGAGCAAAGCCGATGAACTCAACAGGCACCGTTTGACTTCCTTGGTGCAACATTTGCATGAATGAATGCTGTGAGTTCGTGCCAGTTCCACCCCAAACCACAGGGGCGGTCGCGACGATTGTTGGCGAGCCATCGTGTCGCACCGATTTGCCGTTGCTCTCCATTATCAGTTGCTGCAGATAACCCGGCAATGAACGCAATGCTGACGCATAGGTCAATATCGCCTGGCTTGAAAATCGCCGAGTGCCAAAGTTGAAAACATCTATCAGCCCTAAAATCAAAGTTGCATTATCTTCCGGCAAAGCGTTTTGCATTTGATCATCGACGCTGCGCATGCCAGCGAGAAATTCGGCAAATACGTCATAGCCAAACGCGATTATCGGCGCCAAACTCACCGCCGACGAGATCGAATACCGCCCGCCCACCCAAGGCCAAATCTGAAATGAATGTGTTGCGACTATGCCAACCTCTGCGGCTCTCGCAGGGTTGGCTGAAACTACGACAAACTGGTCGGCAACCTGATTGTCTTCAGTTTGCACACCCAGTCCCTTTGCCAACCATCGCGTAGCAATTTGTGCATTTGCCAAAGTCTCGGCGGTATTGAACGACTTTGAGCTGACAATGAACAATGTCTCGTGCGGCTTGCACTTGGCCAAAGCCAAGTTGATCTCGGTTGAGTCAAAGTTGGCGACAAACAAGCACTCAATATCTGGCTCTTGATTCGTCTGCAACGCGTCATAAATTAACGCTGGACCAAGATCGCTGCCGCCAATTCCAATATTGACTATTTTTTTGAACTTCTTCTCGCGTCGAACTTTCTCGGTAAAAGCCTGGATCTTCGATAACTCTTCGTGCACTTGTCCGACCACATTTTTGCCGTCCACGTTGACTACATCAGTCGACTTGGCGCGTAACGCAGTGTGCAGCGCAGCTTGACTTTCGGTGAGATTAAGTCTTGCTCCGCTTCGCATTTCGGCAAACTTCTCCAGAACTTTGCTCTGCTTTGCCAACGCCAACAGATCTTTCAGCGCCGTTTGATCGATCAACTGCTTGGAGAAATCAACGATGATTTCAGACTGTCCATCGCTCAACGTCTTTGTCAGCATTTGTCCACGCAACTTGTCGCCGTTGAATAGCTGGCTTAAAGAACTGGTTTTTAGCCGCTCGGCGTTGGTCAAAACTTGTTGCCAAACTTCAAAAGACTCGTTAGCCATTGAATTAAGGCTACTGACTAGGGTGAATAGCCGTGTCTGAACCTACTGAACGCTCGGGCATCGCTTACGGACTCGGCGCCTACATCACATGGGGACTCCTGACGATCTACTGGAAGTTCCTCGAAGATTTCAATGCATTCGAACTGATCGGCTGGCGCATTATCACTTCGGCAATAATTTTGCTGGCAATTTTGTTGTACAACAAAAATTTACGTAACCCATTTACTGCTTTGCAAAATAAACAAACCAGAGTTCGCATCATGCTCGCCAGCATCTTGCTCTCGATCAATTGGACTACATATGTTTGGGCTGTCGTCCACGACCAAGTGCTTGAAACGGCACTCGGCTATTTCATCGCACCAATCTTTACGATGATGATCGGCTTCATCGTTTTGGGCGAACCGATTCGCACGTCTCACCGCTTTGTAATCACTTTGGCAACCGTCGCCATCGCAGTCTTGACATATTCATATGGTCAACCGCCTTGGCGTGCGCTGTTGATCGCTTTTTCTTGGAGCATCTACGGATACCTGAAAAAACAAATTCAATTAACGAGCCTTGAAAGCCTTTCGGCCGAGGTGCTCGTCCTTATCTTGCCGGCGATCGGCATGGTTTGGCTCACATTTGATCGCACTGACTCAGTTGCCAATACGGCGAACGCATACGAGTGGGCTCTCGTCTTGTTGACAGGTTTGATGACCGCGATTCCGCTGTTGATGTTTGGTGCCGCTTCGCGACGCGTGCCCTTGAGTGTGCTTGGTCCGATGCAGTATCTCGTACCCACATTCAATTTTTTGCTCGGCTGGCTGGTCTATAGCGAAGACCTTGATCCACTCAAATTGCTGGGTTTCGCTTTAGTTTGGGTTGGTCTCGTAATATTTTTCGTCGACTCACTTAAGTCAGAAAAATTAAACCGGAGTTGAAACCTTAAACGCAACTCCGAGCATCAGCAGTTTCATTGACTTGATCAACTCGGCAGTACGGCGCGCATCTCGATAAACCAAATTGAAGCGCGCCAACCCCGACAGCACAACCATCAACATGTCCTCGAGTGATTGCGCCGAAATTTCGGAATTAACTTCGCCCCGCATCACCGCGTTCTCGGAAAGCGTCAGCAAAATTCGGCCAATCTGACCATGTATCGGCAACACTTCTCGTCTTAATTCTGCATTTCTATGTGCCTCTGACGAGACACTCATCACGAAAGAAACAACCGCCGGCTCGCGCACGGTCAAAGCCGCCAAAGCGTCAATCATCAATGAGACATTCTGGTTGATACTTTGGGTCTCACTCACCGAGTTCTCGATCGTGTCGCAAACAAGCTGTTGAACGTCGGCAAAAACAGCAGCGTACATCTGGATTTTCGATGGGAAGTAGTGGTAAATCGCCGCAGTCGTGATGCCGACAGATTTCGCCAACTTTTTGTTGGTGGTTGCATCAAAACCCTCTACGGCAAATGACCGTCGTGCTTCGACCAGCAATCGATTTCGCGTATCGACACCAACACACGCAGTAGGGCGACCCAATCTCTTCATATGACAAACTTAGTTAACTAAGCGCGCAAAATCCGAGTCAGAGCGCCCGACAGTTCGATTGGTCGATCACCCTGCACCGAGTGGCCTGCACCATCCACAACCAATACCTGTGCGTCAGGTTTTCGGCGCTTCAACTCGGCGACATCGGCATCGTCGACAACCGGAGACACTCCGCCGCGCACAAGAGTCATCGCGCACTTTAAGTCTTCGATTACATTCCAAAGTTTTGAAATTCGTGCGATTCGTTTCTCCGAATCTTCCGCCGAAGGGTGTGTCGAACGGTCGTAACGCCACTGCCACGACCCATCATCAAGCTGTTTTGCATTATGCAAAATGCCCCGACGCAACGAACTCTCAGACCGAGTCGGGTTGTGCTCGATGGTGCGGGCAAGAAGCTCTTCAAAACTTGCAAAAGTTTGCGGTCCGTTGACAAAGTCAGTTATCGCTTTAGATTTTGCAGAGTTGACTCCGGGCGTGATATCAACGACGACTATCTGATTAGCCAAGTCACCGCGCATGCCTGCTAACGCAATCGTCGTCAACCCACCAAGCGACATGCCGACTATCAATTTTGCATCTGGGGCCCACGTCTCGATTGCGGTCGCAACGTCAAGAGCCAAGACTGTTGGTCCATAATCACCATCTTTGCGCCAAGACGAGTGCCCATGCCCAGGCAGGTCAATCGCAACCGCCGAAATGCCCATCGCCAAAATCACCGTGTCCCAAGTGTGCGCATTTTGAGCGCTGCCATGCACGAACAAAACTTCTGGTGATGCGCTACCCCACTTCAGCGCACTCAATGTTCGCCCGTCTGCAAGTTGCATCGCAATCCGTTCAACTTTTGGCATCTTGGCGACATTCAGTGAATACTCAGAAATATTTTCACCAAACATAGAAAACTCGTCGTAACTAATCATTGATTAAGGTGTGGTGCTTGTAGTGCTACTAGTCGTCGGACTACTGGTCACAGTCGTTGTCCCGACTGAACTGAGTGTCGTTGGCACTCCGCTAACCGTAGTTGGCGAAATCGGCAGCGTCGTTTCCGATGCAATTGTCGTGTAGTTCGGGTCTGGCTTATCGAAAGGTGCGACTGGCGAGCCGTATTCTTCTGGTTCCTTTATGTCGTCGAAAACATAGACCCGATCCCCATATTTGACGAGCGCCGGAAAGTATCGTGCGACCGACATCGGTATTCGCACGCAACCGTGTGACGCTGGTTTTAGAGGCACCAATATCGCACCATGTACGGCGATGTTGTAGTTGAAATAGACGGGGTTATACAACGATCCAAGTTTTGTTTCACGCATGCCCGTGCGCCGATTATAAAAATAGAAAATGCCCGGCGGCGTTACGGCTTCACCGCAAATTCCAACTTTGATCTGCTGATCAGTCTCGTTGCCTTCTTCACCTGGGTCAATTTTCACCTCTTCGCACCACGGCACACCCGTGCCACTCGACATATGAGTAATCAAAACTGGTTCTTCTTTTTTGAACACGATCAAAACCTGCTCGGGCAAATAAATTTCAACATGACTCGGCGAGTCGGCAATGCGCCGTGGCTTGATTATCAAATTCGACTGCATGATCGCCCAAGTCGATGGTGTCACGACACCAGTTGCTGCCTCTCGCGATACGCTCATGACCAGTTTTTCAAACGCCCACATTGCCTGCACCGTGTTCTGCCCGAATTCACCGTCAATCGGACCTGGATCAAATTTCAAATCTTTCAAGCGTTGCTGCAAACGCAAGACATCGTCGCCCTTCATGCCAAGTTCGAGGGTGCGATCAAGTGGCACAGTCACGAGTGGCACCGAACTTGTGTCAACGACGATGTCTGGGTTTGAGCTTTCACTCGCCAGGTCATTCGAAGAACTCGACAACACCCCGACGGCGATGACCGTTGCTAAGACTGCAAACGCAAGCAGCGCGAATCTCCACCGATCGAATACTGATCCGAGTTTCGGCAAAGAGTCAGGCTCGAGACCACCAAATTCATCAGGAAACTCATCGAATGAATTCATTTGAAACTACCCTGAGTCAACTTTTCGATCCAGTTGCAAAATCGGCAGGCTTTATCGCGTTCAGTTTCTTGCGCAGAGCGAATGCTTCACGCAAAATCTTGGTGATCACAGCAGGTGAACTCAAAGTTGAGACGCCTCGGGTGCGTGGAAAGTAATCGACGCCGAACTGAACAACTTGCATATTCAGTTTCTTGGCGCTGACTATTAGTTCGGCATCAATAAAAGAGCCTTCACTTTCTAGTTTGATCTGATCAAAAACGGTTTTACGACACAACTTAAAAGCAAAATTGATGTCGCGAAATCTTACGCCGAATAAAATGCGCACCATCAAGTTGTAGAAAATCGAATACACGACCCGCACATACCCTTCACCGGTGCGATCAAATCGATAAGCACTAACAATGTCGGCTTCGTATTGACTCATCAGCCGTATCGCGTTGTGTACCTCGCGCATGTCGAACGGCAAGTCAGCGTCGGTATAAAGAACTAAGTCTCCCGAGGATGCCGCGAAACCAGACTTTATTGAGCCACCCAGTTTGCGATTCACGGGGTGATGCACGACCTTGACATGGCTGTCACGAGCCGAGGCAGTGTCTGCGAGTTGCGGCGTCGAATCGGTAGACGCGTCGTCGACAATCACGAGCTCGTAGTCAGAAATAACTTGTGACTTTTGCAGTTCAAGGCAAATATCTTCTGCCGCATTTAACGCGCGCTGCAGATACTGTTCTTCGTTCCACATCGGAAAAAAAATGCTTAATTTTTCGAATTTCGCCTGAACCATACTCTTCTCAGGCTATTGTCGGTCTTGCAATGTCGTCTCTTCCGCCACCTAATCCAGCACAGACCAAGCATGCAGGTTCGCTAACCCCCAGTTGGAAAATCGCGGTAATAATCACGAACGTACTGATCGCCGGCTCATTGCTTGTTTTGGCGATTTCTGCAGACAGAGTGGGCAAGCCAACTTGGTGGCTCGCGAGTCAAACAAGCGGACTATTTTCCGTCCTCTCAGTCGTGCCGTTTTTAGCCCCAGTTGGGGTGATCGTGACGACGATTCGCGCTTCAAGATTTACGCCAATTGCAGGATTGGTGGCTACGGCATTGTTGGCGGCGTCAAGCGTGGTTGACATTTCACGGTCGCCAGGCATCGCTTTGGGCGAAGCAATCCTCGCTGCATGTATGGCGTTGACGACAATCTCCGCTTTTGCTGGGCGCAACCGCTCAGTGGCGTCTGGGCTTTAAAACCCTCTCGGTTTAGCCTCGCTTGGTTCTCTACAGTTAAGACGTGACAAAAACAGACGCTAACTCGAGTGCGCCGGGCGCGAGCAGTTCTGGGTCCAAAGTTTTAACCTCGCTACCGGTTGGTCAGCGAGTCGGCATCGCGTTTTCTGGTGGGCTCGACACTTCGGCTGCAGTTGCATGGATGCGTGAGCGAGGCGCCGAGCCCTACGCCTACACGGCAGACATCGGTCAGCCCGACGAAACTGACCTTGAGTCGATTCCACAGCGCGCGAAAACCTATGGCGCCGTCGCCGCAAAACTTGTCGACTGTCGTGAACTGTTGGTCCAAGAAGGACTCACCGCTTTGCAGTGCGGCGCATTTCATATTGCGACTGCCGGCAAAACTTATTTCAATACGACTCCTCTGGGTCGCGCTGTGACCGGCACGTTGCTGGTGCGCGAAATGAAACATGACGGCGTCGACATCTGGGGAGATGGCAGCACCTTCAAGGGCAACGACATCGAGCGCTTCTATCGCTACGGTCTGCTCGCGAATCCGAATTTACGAATTTATAAACCTTGGCTTGATGTCGACTTCGTTCGCGAAATGGGTGGTCGCGCCGAAATGAGTGCATTTTTGACGACCAAGAAGTTGCCTTATCGTGATTCTGCACAAAAGGCATACAGCACCGATGCCAACATTTGGGGTGCAACGCACGAAGCCAAGTCACTCGAAGAACTTTCGACCAGCATGCACATCGTCTCGCCGATCATGGGCGTTGCTCATTACGACAGTTCGGTCAAGATCGTGACCGAAGATGTGGTTATCAAATTTGTGGATGGCTGGCCAGTTGCGATCAACGGCAAAGAGTTTGCTTCGCAGATAGATCTTGTGCTTGCTGCCAATGAAATCGGCGGTCGTCACGGCTTGGGCATGAGTGATCAAATCGAAAACCGCATTATCGAGGCCAAGAGTCGCGGCATTTACGAGGCGCCTGGCCTGGCTCTGTTGCATATCGCCTACGAACGACTAGTCACGGCGATTCACAACGAAAATACTCTCGAAAATTATCGCACGATGGGTCGCCGATTGGGTCGCTTGCTTTACGAAGGTCGATGGTTTGATCCGCAATCGTTGATGTTGCGCGAGTCATTGACGCGTTGGGTCGGTTCGCTCGTAACTGGCGAGATAACCGTGCAATTACGTCGTGGTGATGACTACAGCATTCTCGACACGACTGGCGCACACCTTACGTATGCGCCAGAGCGCCTGAGCATGGAGCGTGTCGAAGACGCACCGTTCGGCCCACTCGACCGAATCGGTCAGTTGACGATGCGCAACCTCGACATTCAAGACACGCGCGAGAAACTTGAGATCTACCGCCAAGCAGGCACCCTCGCCCCTGGCACCCTCACCGAACTCGAATAGGTTCAGCAGAGTGCTAAGACGACTCCTGAATGTGGTTAAAGGTTTTGGAGTGCTCACAAAGCTTGTCGAATTTATCGTTCGCTTCAGCACGCGCCAGTGGCGCAACTCACGCGAAATACGAAACCTAATAGAGAAGATCGATTCTGAAACTTCAAACAATAAATTCATACTTCAAACGCAGTGGGCAACAGAATTGACAGGCGATCCGTTGATCTATGTGGATATTGGTTCGCGCGGTGGCCCCCAAAAAATTACCGAAGGATTCTTAAAAATTATTCACTTCGTCATTTGTGAGGCTGATAAAGATGAAGTCAAAAACCTGGAGTCAACTTTTGTTGGATGTCAGTTTTCGGTGATCAGCAATGCAATATCCGACAGTGACACAACGCGGACACTTTATTTGACCGCATCAAGGGGTGCCTCAAGCCTTTTAAAGCCAACCGGCAATGCCATCGGTTTGTTTGGCGGCAATGAACGAAATCTCGACCGATTCAAAATTGAACAAGAGATACAAATTAAAACATTGCCTTTGTCGGTGAGTATGCCCCCTGAAATTAAAACCATCGACATTCTGAAAATTGATGTGCAGGGACTCGAGTTCGAAATTTTGAGTGGCATGGGTGAGTTTCGCCCATTTTTAATCTGCGCAGAGTGCTCGACCGTTGAAATGTATTCTGGCCAAAAGACGCTATTTTCTGTTGGTCTGCTGCTCGAAAAATTGGGTTATATGCCGATCAAACTCATGGAAATCACGGTGATGCCGAAAACTCGTGCGAATTTTCAGTCATGCATTCAGATTCACGGTGATGTCATATTCGTGCCAGATAATTCACCAAACGGCAGGGCAATCATCGAGCGCGATGTTGAAAAATGGTTCGCTTCACTTTGCATGCACGGCTACATGGACTTTGCCCTGTGGCAAATTGAAGAATTAAAAATCCCCAAGCCACCGCTGGTGACCCAAACAGAAGAATTGCTGAAAAATAGTTAACGGTTGACAAGGGCGCGGGCGACGCCCGCAACAAGCGCAGCGCGCTCGCCCATTGTCGAAATCAAAACATGTTCAGTTATGGCGTGTGCCCCACCACCAACTGCGCCCATGCCATCAAGCGTCGGAATACCAATCGCCGCGGTGAAGTTGCCGTCTGAACCACCGCCGACTGCAACACCTTGCAGATTTTTAATCCCCAAATCTTTGGCCACAACTTCGGCTACACCAAAAAGTGCACGACCAGCCGACTCGTGCATCGGCGGACGGTTCACGCTTCCAGAAACTTTTATCGTTGCACCCTCGACAACAGGCTTCAACTGTGACATCTCAAGTTCAATGCGCTCTTTTTCTTCTGGCAACACAACCCGCACATCAACTTTGATCATCGCTGCATCTGGCACGACGTTTTCTGAATTGCCAGCTGTCGCCACCGTCGGCGTTACCGTCGTGCCAAGTTCGACACGAGCCATCGCCACAATGCGCTGCACCTGCGCTGCAAGTTCAACAAGCGCGTTAACACCTTTTTCGGGTTCAAGTCCGGCATGCGAAGCCCGACCGACAATATGCACCGTGAAAGTTCCAACACCTTTGCGCGCAATCTTCAACGCGCCACCATCGGCACTCGGTTCAAGCACGAGCACCGCACCAGTCGCTCGCGCGCGCGATTCAATCAATTCGCGCGACGCATAAGAGCCGACTTCTTCGTCGGCGGTGATCAACATCTCAACGCGACTTGAGTCGCTGATCGCGCTCAATCCATGAATCGCCTGCACGATGCCGGCCTTCATATCGAAAATTCCGGGGCCACGCGCGATGTCGCCATCAACCGAAAACGGCCGCTTCGCGGTCGTGCCAAGCGGAAACACCGTGTCGTGATGACCGACGATCAAAACTTTTGTGTCGTCGCCACCTTTCCAATGCACATGCGGGCCACTCGTAGAGGGGATAATCTCTGCCCGCCTCCCGGTTACTTTTTCGAAAAGTCCAGCCAAGTATTTTGCGCTCACTTGCAAATGTTCGATGTCTAAAGACGGTGACTCGAGATTTACGAACTCACCAAGTTGCTCGACCATCTGCGGCACGCGTGCTTGCATCTGCTTGCGCAGTTCACTTGCAGTGGGGGTTCCCGTCGTCAAACTCACCTATCTATAGTGCCACGCACGGACACGAGAATCTCGCTGAAATATCTGTGCTTTCTCGCACAGTTTCTTGAAAATTAGTGTGCCCGGGATCGGACTCGAACCGATACAGCGCTTTCGCACCAGGGGGGTTTAAGCCCCCCGCGTCTACCATTCCGCCACCTGGGCAACCCTGTCAGGCTACGCGCGTTTCACCCTCATCGCTAACCAAAAGCATTTCAACACTCTGCCAAAGCACCGTTCTCGCAATTTCGGCTTCGCGTCCCGTTAACCGATTCGCAGCAACTACACCCTCGATCATGTCGCTCAGCACAGCCACAAATGGACGCCCACGCAACAGCACAGACACAACCACGCCATTATTTATTCGACGCAAACTTCGATCGACGCCGACAATACGTGGCGGGCTGCGAAAACCAGGCGGCTGCAGACCGTGTCTGTGGGCTTGACTGGCAAGCACTCGGGCCGCACCAGCGAATTGCGTATAGTGCGTTGAAACGAGCTTTTGATTTTGAGTGTTTACGCTCGTCATGTTGCAAATTATTACAGAGGGGTATCGCACAGTTAATTCTCAAAACACCCATTATGTAATGTAAGTAGTCACGTCATGACAACTAATGAACTTAACCCGATGCAGCAAAATGTTGTTGATGTGCTCGGCAAACCAGCGGGTTGGGTGCCGTTGCCACTTTCGGTTATCGACGCCGTGCGCGAACAAATCGAAACCGCGCTCGCGCCGCTGGCTGAAAAACTCACGGCTGATCGTCCACTATTCATAAGTAAAAGCAGTTTGACCACCGTGCACGGTTGCGAGGCGCATTATTTGGCTTCGCTTGATTCTTTCGAATGGACAATCCTGAATGTGCGTGGCACCGTTATGCACAAAGCTGTCGAACTCGCCATCAACTGGCGCGGCTCTGTTGAACCTGCAGCTCTCGTCGATGAAGCACTCGCCCGCCTCGAAGACGAAGAGAGTCGTGGCCCGAGCGAGTTCATCGCCCAGTTGTCACCTGGCGAACGCGCGCAACTGCGTAGTTACGCGGTTGATCTCTACACAAAATTTGAAGAAAGTTTTCCGCCACTCAAGGCGGCTTGGCGACCAGTTACCGAAAGCGCAGCGCGGGTCGAACTCTTTGGTGGCTTAATCTTTTTGTCGACACGCGTTGACCTCACGCTTGGCGGCCCTGGCAGCAAAGTGATCATTGACCTAAAGAGCGGTCGAATTTTTTCGAACCATCGCGAAGATCTGCGATTTTATGCACTCGTAGAGTCTTTACGCTCGGGTCAACCACCACGACGACTGGCGACTTACTCACTCGAGTCGGCCCGCGCCGATGTCGAAGAAGTCAGTGAAGGTGTCTTGCAGGCCGCAGTGCGCCGCGTTGTTGACGGTGCCAACGCAATTTTTGAAATCACTCGCGAAGATCGCGAACCCAAACTAAGCCCAGGTGCACACTGTCGCTGGTGTCCGCTGCAAAAGACTTGTGAAACCGGCCAGCAATTTCTTGAGCGCGGTTTCGAAGACGACTAGCTAGTAATTAACCCCGACCCATGTTCGGGCGCTTGCCATGATTGGCTTTTGAACGACGCATGCGGGCTTTTTTCTTTTTTGTTTTCTTAGACATGCGACAATCCTAGTTGGTGGCTTTGCGCCATCGGGCTCGCCCACCCGCATATGGCGATCCCTCGGCATTTGTTTTCGAGCAAATATAAGTCGCGCCTTTATATGTGCCGAGTGCATCGACTGGCGCGCAATACGAGCCCGGATAGATGTCTTTGGCCACTGCGCCAGGTGCCGCAGTCGAAGTCTCAGTTGTCGTCTTGGCTGGGGCGGTTGTGTTGGGTGCGTTCGTTGAAACTGCTGAACCCGCTGTCGTTGTTGTTGGGGCAACCTTTGTCGTCGTGGTTGCTTGCGCAGTGGTCTTGGTCGTCGCTGGCGGGCTAACCGAAACAGGCGCGGCGCTCCAACCAGCAATTCTCAACGACGAGCAGTCACTTGCCAACAAATTCTTTATCCGCCGATATTCACTTTGGTCCATCGACAGACCCCAACGAGCCTTCACCGAAATCCAATCGCCAAGAAATGTGCACCAATAACCTTTCATTGGCGGCATCCAATTAGAGGGATCTTTTTCGCCCTTCGACCTGTTCACACGATCAGTCACGGCGATCAATGTGCGACCATCAGTCATGTCGTTGGCATATGCCTTGCGTTGCGACTTGGTCCACGACCATGCGCCAGAATCCCACGCTTCTTTCAACGCGACGACATGATCGATGTCGACATCGCCACGGTCACTCAGATTCTTGCCGTCATACTTCGAATACCAATCACCCGCCACGACATAACAGCGGTACGGGTCAACCTGCGGCTTCGAAATACTGTCGCGCTTCAGAACTTCTTCGCGGGTGTCGCACCCATTGCCGTCAAGATCTGACCAGTGGATAAATAAACTGCGCTTGTAGCCAGTTTTATATTCATTTTTGACTTTTATCGACGCAAGCACAGACTTTGCGTCATTGGCAACAAACTTGGTGATGACTTCTTGCGTTTGCGAATCTGCCACAACCGCGTTTAATGCAGCAGCGCCAGAAACCGCAACGACGAGCACTGCGCCGTTTACCGCGATGCGCCAATTCATCTTTTCAGCCTAGTGTTAAGCGACTTGCGAAATATTTGTTGCGGTCATCTCGTCGCTGACATCAATAAAGATGCACTCACCCGGACACACTTCAGCAGCACGCAAAACACTTTGCCGATCGCGTGGCGCGACATGAGCAAGGCTCCCCGCACCGCCCGGATCGTTCAATGGCACACCCAACTCGGCGACATAAGCGATGCCGTCTTCAAGCAATTTAAAAGCGTCGCCGCAATGGTCTTCGCAAAGCCCGTCACCGGTGCACAAGTCTTGGTCGATCCAAACGCGCATGGTGCTCAGGCTACTTAGTGAGATAAGCCATAACCAGCAAAGCAATCAAAATCACATTTCGTGCAACATCTAGCCAACTCATTGGTCGCTGCGAAGTCGCACCGAAACATGAACACGGCAACCGTTCGGTGTCACCCAGGCGCACGAGCAAAAGAATTGTAAAAGCCACAAGCAAGACCAGGCTTGCCGCAACAGTCTGTTCAAACCACCAACCACTGACAAGTAGCACAGCCAAAGCAATCTCAACCAACGGCACTATTACAACAAACGGGTCGGGTGCACCCAATGCCTGAGCCTGAATCGTCCAATTATTAAAAGTCGCAAACTTGGCAACACCCGCATAAATAAATACTGCGGCAACGACTAACGCAAAAACAAAACTCACGACAACGGTGATGTCGTGACAACGGCTCCCTTTGAAAACACCATCGGGTTTCCCGCCCCTGCAACAGCCACAAGACTTTGTACTCGACCCACGACAAACAAATGATCGCCAATTTGTGAACTTGACTCGAGTTCGCAATCAATGAACGCCACACAGCCATCGATCATCGGCGACTTCAGCGGCGAATGCGACCACTTCACGCCTTCGTATCGATCTTCGCTCTCTTTGGCGAATCGCCAACACAACTCGCCTTGAGTTGCCGCCAACACGTTCACACAGAACACTCCAGACTCAGCGAAAGCGGGCCAAGATTTTGAATTACCGCCCACGAAAAATCCAACAAGTGGCGGATCAAGCGAGATCGAACTGAATGATCCGATCGTCAAGCCTTGGGGCTTGCCTGCTTCGTCCAGACCCGAAACGATCACGACTCCGGTCGGAAAATGTCCAAGAACTGTTCGAAATTCTTTGCTATCAAATTGCGAATTCATTGCTTTCAGACTACGCCACAAACCTCTACCGACATTCCTTCTGCAGCGGCGAAAACTTCAAATCCACGATTCTTAGCCACGCCGGCGAGCCGTTGTGCAATCACATCAAGCGCGTCATCGGTGCGCGACGGGTCGTGATGAAACAGCGCCAGTCGTTTGGCTGATGTTGTCTCGGCAACCCACATTGCAAATTCAAGAGTTGAGTGGCCCCAATCAGACTTAAGTTCAAATTCTGCTGGGGTGTATTGCGAATCATGAATCAGCAAATCGGTGCCCTGACAAATTTGACGAGCACCAGTTGTGAGTGCAAAACCCGTGACTGGTTGTTGGTGATCAGAAAGATAAGTCACGGTTGAATTTCTGGCAGTTACGCGATAACCGAGTGTCGGCCCCGTATGCGGCACAAACCGACTCATCACCTTGGTGTTGCCGATCATGAAGTCATCATCGCCGATTTCGTGAAAATTGATGGTGGCTTTGAATTCATTTAAACTGATCGGGAAAATCGGCGGACAAATCTTTTTCAAGAAAATTTCGCGCAAACTTCTTCCGTCATCCTGTTTTGGCGCGTAAATATCCAGCACAGTTTCTTCGCTCAGCAATGATCTGAAAAATGGCAAACCTTGAATGTGATCCCAATGCAAGTGGGTCAACAGACATGTGCCAACAAATGGTTCTGGCCGCAACTCGGTCTCGGTCTCAGATTGCGAAGAGTTGATGTAGCGCAAGCCCGTGCCAAGATCAAAAATTATCGGAGCATCATTTGCTGACTTGATCGAAACACATGAAGTGTTTCCGCCGTACCGATGCGTCTGCGGATCATGGCATGCAGTTGAACCACGCACGCCAAGAAACGTCACCGTTAAACCAGATTCCCCCACAGGTGAAACGGTATTGGTATCGCGATTCAGATGTAAAGACTCAATGGGGTGACCTTCGTCGCAGGCAACTAACTTTGAATTCATGCCACAACCGAAAATCAAGATCGAATGCGTGTCGGCCAACGGCACCGACTTCTCGTATCTCGAGTGTGGCACTGGCAAATTGGCGTTGTTGCTGCACGGCTTCCCCGACACAGCACAAACATGGCGTCACCTGATGCCTCAACTTGCCGCCGCTGGTTATCGCGCCGTCGCACCATTTATGCGTGGCTATGCCCCGAGCGCAGTGCCGTCTGATGGCTGTTATCAAACTGCGATGCTGGCCCGTGACGCCAACGCATTGCACGAAAAACTTGGTGGCGACGGTGATGCCGTGATTATCGGTCACGATTTTGGTGCGCTGAGTTGTTACGGTGCCGCGATCGATGCACCAGCACGATGGCGCAAAGTTGTTGGCATGTCGGTGCCACCGACTGCTGCTCTCGGCATGGCGTTCGTACAAAATCTTGAACAAATCAAAAAAAGCTGGTACATGTTTTTCTTTCAACACGGTCTCGCTGATCTCGTAGTCGGCGCTAACAACCATGCGCTCATCAAAATGTTATGGCGCGAGTGGTCGCCTGGTTATGACGCCAGTGTCGATCTTGAATTCGTGCGCAAGTCGCTAGCCGACCCAAAAAATCTGCAAGCTGCACTCGGCTATTACCGAGCGACTCTTGGCGACGGCTACCGCGACCCTCAACTAAGTGAATTACAAAAGCAGATGGGTGCCAGTGTGCCGACACAACCATTGCTGTATCTGCATGGTGCAGATTGCGGATGCGTCGGGGTCGATGTCTTTGAGTCAGCGAAAACTTTAGCGCCAGCCAATATCAAGTTTGAACTAATTGCAGCAGCTGGACACTTCTTGCAACTCGAACAGCCCGAAAAAGTTAACCGTCTGATTTGTGATTTCATTGCGAGTTAACTAGTGACGGTTACCAAAAATCCACTGCGCGACGGTTGGACAATAATTGTCAAACGCGAATGCGCAACCTGCGTGATGGTCGTGCCCGTCATCGCCCGTCTCGTGCGCGAATTGCCGTCACTCAAGGTTTACACCCAAGATGATCCAACATTTCCAGATGGCGTCGTCTCGATCAGCGATGCTGATCTTTCCGCAAGTTGGCATGCCGACATCGACACGGTGCCGACACTAATTTTCCGCGCGAACGGCGTTGAAACTGCGCGAACTGTCGGTTGGCTGCGCAGTGAGTGGCGCGAATTGACTGGCATCGCCGATCTCGGCGCAGAGTTGCCAGAGTTTCGACCAGGTTGCGGCTCAATGAGCGTCGATCCAGACGTGATTGACAAACTTCGCGTGCGATACGGTGGCGAAATTTTGCATGCCAGACAAATTGATATTGCTTCGGCAGAAGACGAGTTCGAGGCAATGTTCAGTCGCGGTTTCACCGACGGTCTGCCAGTCGTGCCGCCAACGCCCGAGCGTGTGATGCGCATGCTCAATGGCACTTCACGAGCGCCGCAAGAAGTCGTGGCAATTGCTCCCCCAGACTTGGTTGAACTAACTGTCGAAAAGATTGCAGTCAACGCAGTGATGGCAGGTTGCTTACCCGAATACTTGCCTTGGGTTATCGCAGCGATCGAAGCAATTTGCACCGATGAGTTCAATATGCACGGCGTGCTCGCAACCACGATGCCTGTCGGCCCTGTGATCGTGTGTAATGGCCCCGGCACACGCGCAATCGGCATGAACTCTGGTGTCAATGTTCTCGGTCAGGGAAATCGCACGAATCTCACAATCGGTCGTGCGGTGCAATTAATTATTCGCAATGTCGGTGGCGGTCGCCCAGGCGAAGTTGACCGTGCCGCACATGGCCACCCCGGCAAGTTGAGTTTCTGTTTCGCCGAAGATGAGGCCAATTCACCGTTCACTTCGCTAGCGGTTGCACGCGGGTTTGATGCTTCACAAAACACCGTCACGGTTTTCACTGGCGAAGGCCCACGCTGTGTTGTGGATCAACTTGCGCGCGAACCCGAACAACTCGCGCAAACTCTTGCTGCGTGTTTGCGCACCGTTCATCATCCGAAGTTGCCGTTTGCATTTGATGCAATGTTGATTCTTGGGCCCGAGCATGCCCGAGTTTTCGCACAAGCCAAATGGGATCGTGAACGCGTATTACAAGAAATCAACGACCGTTTGCATCTGCCTGGCACCGAAATCGTGCGCGGCGCGGGTGGCATGGCTGAAGGCGTACAAGAGGCATTCAAAGATGCGACCCTGCCAAAGTTTCGACCTGGCGGATTACTGCTTGTGCACGCAGGTGGTCCCGCAGGTCTGTTCAGCGCCATCGTCGGTGGCTGGGTCAACGGTTCCGTCGGCAGCGACCCAGTCACTAAGTTGGTAGCGACATGACGAATCGCGTGATTCTTGATCCGACCAGCGAAAAAAGAAACACCTCACGCGACTTGCTCGCCCGACCCAAGACGATTTCGGGCCAGACAATCGGCCTACTGGATATTTCAAAAGCACGAGGCGATATTTTCTTGAATCAACTCGAGTCCCGACTGACAACTGCAGGCGCAAAAGTCTTGCGCTTTCGCAAGCCGACATTCACCAAACCAGCACCAGTTGATTTGCGCCATGAAATTGCGACGAAATGCACGCTGGTTATCGAAGCCCTCGCTGATTGAGGCAGCTGTACGTCGTGCAGTGTGCACGACATTGTTGATCTTGAAACTCGCGGTGTGCCCGCGATGTTCATCGCCTCAGATGTTTTTGTCCAAGCCGCCGAATCGCAAGCCAACGCACTCGGCTTTCCATTAGTGCAACGCGTATTCGTGCCGCACCCGATTCAAGATCGCACCGACGATGAAATGCGTGCCATTGCTGACTCGGCTTACGTCTCGATCGTCGCTGCGATCACAAAAACGAACTAGCTAGTTAATCCCAGGCGTCGTCTTGGTTGTATGGTCGCGTACGAGTTGGCGCGCTGTCACGCTTCCAAACCAAAACTCTTCGCCTGAAATAACAAACTTCATCGCCCGCCTGATTGAAACCTTTGCTCTCAACCGTCACGACGCCGCGATCAGGTTTCGACGCCGAGGGTTTGACTTCCAGCACCCGCGTCTCGGCATGAATCGTGTCGCCATGAAAAGTTGGGTGCTTGTGCTGCAGGGTTTCAACTTCAAGATTCGCAATCGCCGAGCCACTCACATCGGGCACGCTCATGCCAAGCACAAGCGAATACACCAAGTTGCCGACAACAACATTGCGACCCTGGACGCTTTGCTGTGCAAACCAATCATTTGTATGCAACGGATGATGATTCATCGTGATCATGCAAAACAAGTGATCGTCAGCCTCCGTAATCGTCTTGCCGGGCCAATGTCGATAAACATCGCCGACTACGAAATCTTCTAGATACCTGCCGAATGGTCGCTCATGTGTCGTCACGATCTACACGCTAATTGCCGCGCCAATGGTCTTCGTGTGACTCTTCGCGCGACTCTTTGATAATCGGAGTGACAGGCAACTCGTCAGTGTCTGCAAGGCCATATCTTGGGTCATACTTCGGCAACGGAATTTCTCGAGTTCGATCGGTCGTTGCATTGCGTTCAGCCCACTCATAACGACTGGTGCGTTCCTTGTTGCCAGCCACGGCGTATCGCTGAAGCGACTTCAACTCGCTGGCTCGTTGCAGAGCAAACTTTCCAAAGCGCAACGACACATAACAAACACCCCCGACCAGCATTGGCAACCAGAACTGAACCAATCTGTAACTCAAGACACTTACGGTTGCGGTCGTCGTTGACAAACCAAAACCGACAAGCGACGGAATGTAAATGCCTTCGACAATGCCGAGCCCACCCGGCGTAATCGGTATTGACGTAAAAATGTTTGCCAGACCAAAAGAAATCACGAGTCCAGTGATATTGACCGATCCACCAAACGCTCGAACAAAAACAAAAAGTGCCACGATGTCCAGGCCCCAATTTAAAAGTGACCACATCAGCACTCGTCGCAAGAGTCTTGGCTCATTGGCAAGACCGCGCAACCTTTCACCGAGATGCACCGCGACTTCGCCGGCCTTGTCTGGATCAAATCGCAGTCGCTTCGCAAGAGATCGCGTTACTTGTTCCGCTCTTCCCTCGTGGTCAACCAACCCGAGCACAACACCACCTGCCAACAACATCACGATCACGCCAAAAATTGCCGCAACGCCGTAAAACGCGTTAACGCCTTGACCAGGAATCGAAACAATCAGCGCAACCCACAAAATAATATTCAGCACAACCGCAGAACCAACACCGGCCGTCGCCAAAGCAAAACCTGCATCCCGTCCGCTTGCGCCGGCCAAAGTCATTAATCTAAATCCCAATGCATTGCTCGCCGCCGACCCACCAGGCACCAAACTGCCGAGCGATCGGGTCGACAACTGAATTCGAAACAGTGTGAAAATGTTCACTTTGTCAGCATCCTGACCCAAAGCGACATGAGTCAGCATCGAATAACAAAACAGCGCCGCAAATTCAAGGGCTATACCCAGCAATAACCAGGATGTTTTAACTTCGCTGAGTTTGTTCAGCGCATCGCCGAAACCTGGCACGATCGGCAAAATAAACAGCCAAAACACCAGCAGAAATAGCGGCCACTTCGCCCACCGAAAAGTTGAACGCAGGCCACTAGATCTGCGTCGCTTGGGGGCGCCGTTCATCTGACTATATTACGGCTTGGTAGTGACAATTTCGGTGCACCTAAGTAGCGTTTAACGATATGTCAGTCTCAACAAGCACTGCAGATCTCGTCGTTGCTGCGCGGACAATTGAACTCGCCGATGCCATAGTCGGCAAGGGTGTGCGCACTCTCGCCGCTACTGGTGGCCCAGACACACAACAAGTGCTCGCCTACGACCTCGCGCACGCCGGCGCCGCCGTCGAAACTGCTCGCTCGATGCTCGACTACGGCGCGAAAGGCGAACTTGAAGCACAACTCACTTGCGCATTCGTCGCCGACATGGTGCATGATCTAGTCACGCGATTAATCGGCCGCGAAAAACTTTGGGGTGTTGATTCGTCTGCGCTCACCAAGTCGCATGATTTCGTAGAAAAATATCGCGCACCAGAATTTTTGTCATCGCTGGCGAACACTCCTGGTCCACGACATTTAGACGACGATTACGAAATGGTGCAAGACACGTTTCGCAGTTTTGCCAGCAAAGTAATCGCACCCCATGCCGAACATGTGCACCGAGAGAACCTCGATGTGCCCGAAGAAATAATTTCAGGTCTCGCCGATATCGGCGCGTTCGGCCTTTCAATCCCCAGCGAATACGGTGGCTTCAGCGAAGGCGGCGACGGCGAATATATGGCAAGTTGCATCGCCACAGAAGAACTCTCGCGTGCATCTCTTGGCATCGGCGGTTCTTTGATCACTCGCCCTGAAATTCTCACCCGTGCGCTCGTCAAAGGCGGTACCGAAGCACAAAAACATGAGTGGCTACCAAAACTTGCCACAGCCGAAGTGATGGTCGCAGTTGCCGTCACCGAGCCCGACTACGGCAGTGATGTTGCATCGATCAAAACGACGGCAGTCGCAGCACAGCAAGACGGCAAAGACGGCTACGTCATCAACGGTGTAAAAACTTGGTGCACATTCGCTGCTCGCTCAAATGTTTTGATGCTCTTGGCGCGCACCGATCCAGATCGCACCAAATCACATAAAGGATTAAGCGTGCTAATCGTGCCCAAACCCCGCGGCGAAGCGCACGGTTTTGTTTTCACTCAGCCAGGTGGCGGCCGCATGGAAGGTCGCCCGATCGACACAATCGGTTACCGCGGCATGCACTCTTACGAAATAGCGATTGAAAACTGGTGGGTTCCAGGCGATCACTTGATCGGTGAGACAGCCGGACTCGGCAAAGGTTTTTACTATCAAATGGAAGGCTTCGAAAATGGTCGACTGCAAACTGCCGCCCGTGCTGTCGGCGTGATGCAAGCCGCCTACGAGGCATCATGCGACTATGCACAAAATAGAAAGTCGTTCGGCAAGAACATCGGCGAATATCAAATTATTCAGGCCAAACTCGGTCGCATGGCAGTCGTCATCCAGGGTTCACGACAATTCAGTTACGCCGTCGCCAAACTCATGGGCAAAGGTCAAGGTGCGATGGAAGCAAGCATGGTCAAGGCCTATGTTTGCAAAGCCGCAGAATGGGTCACGCGCGAAGCGATGCAAATTCACGGGGGCTACGGCTATGCCGAAGAATATTCAGTCAGTCGTTTGTTCGTTGATGCTCGAGTGTTGAGCATTTTCGAAGGTGCAGACGAAACCCTGTGCCTAAAAGTTATTGCCCGCAAACTTGTCGAAACAGCAAAGTAACTAACTTACAAAACGCACGAGTTCGTGCAGACTCTCGATTCTTTCACAATCTTTATCGAGGTGAAACCCAAACGGGTCGAGCAATAACGGATTCAAACCAGCATTGCGTGCCCCACCCACATCGTTAACAAACGAATCGCCAATATAGGCGATTTTTTCTCGTGGCACATTCATCACGGCGATGGCTTCGTCGAAAATTTGTGGCTCTGGTTTTGCCACACCAACGACATGCGAGTCGGTCACGATCAAAACTGGCACGCCAGAACCAGCACCAACTTGACAAACATTTTCGTTGGCCAAGGTGCGCTCGATTTGACCACTCGCATTCGACACAATGCCGATTCGCACACCCAACAAGTGCAGCCGCCACAAGCCAGCCACCGATTCGTGCAATGGAAAGCGCCACAAAAACGCAGAAAAGACTTTCAATAGTGCCGTAGCTGCATCATCTACTTTTTCATCTGCCACCCCCGCTTCACGGGCATACGCCTGGCGATACGAAACCCAAGAAATTTGATCGATCGAATCAGCAGCCTGCGACGCCGTCGCCTCGTCGATTGCCGCCATGCCCGCATAGTGGCAACGCACCAGCGCACCAAGACTCGTGGTGCCACCAAATGGCTCAAGCACCATGCCAGTTGTCAACGGATCGGGCACAACGAATACTCCGCCTGCATCAAAAAGCAGGGCATCAAAGCGTTGAGTCATAAAACTGTGACTGTGACTGTAACTTTAATTTTGTGGCGCGAAATTACTTGCTGCGCTTCAGACCAGCGCGACTGCCACGCGAAATAAACTTCAACGCCATCTTGCGGCTGGCTTCATCAATCATTTCATCACCAAACATCACGGCGCCTTTGCCCTCACCTTCGGTAGCCGATGAGTATGCATCCAAAATCGCCCAAGCGCGATCAAATTGTTCTTGGGTCGGTGAGAAAACTTCGTTCAAAATTGCAACCTGATCTGGGTGCAACGCCCACTTGCCGTCGTAGCCAAGAGTTCGTGTTCGCTGGCAATAATTCTTGAAGCCCTCTGAGTCGCGTATATATAGGTAAGGTCCGTCTATTACTTGCAGTCCGTTCGCGCGACCAGCCATCAAGATCTTTGAAAACACATAATGAAAATGGTCGCCAGGATATTCGGCAATTTGCACTCCACCCGTGAGCACCGGCATTTCCATACTCGCCGCAAAGTCGGCCGGCCCAAAAATTATCGTCTCAAGTCGCGAACTCGCCGCACAAATTTCTTCGACATTAATCAACCCACGCGCAGTTTCAATTTGCGCTTCAATACCAATATGCCCGACCGGCAAACCATTGGCGATTTCGACTTGCCGCAGCAATAAATCTGTCGCCACGATCTGGGCAGCAGTTTCAACTTTTGGCAGCATAATTTCGTCGAGTCGCTCGCCTGCACCTGCGACTACTTCGATAATGTCAAACGCCGTCCACTTCGTGCTCCAGTCGTTGACACGCACGCACAAAACTTTGTCGCCCCAGTCCTGAGTGCGAATCGCGTTTGCAACTCGAGGGCGCGACAATTCTTTTTCTTTTGGTGCTACCGCATCTTCAAGATCCAAGAAAACCATGTCGGCGGCGATGCCCGGGCCTTTGCCCATCATTTTTTCTGAAGATCCGGGGATTGATAAACAAGAACGACGGGGCAGGTCTCGTGAGCGTGCTGACATATTCAAATTCTACATCGCGCTGTGGCGCAGCAGCTCAGTTGTGGGCGGGCACTCGGCAACGAATGGTTGTGATAAATCGTCGCTCACCCCCTGTTTAGAGATCACCCGCGAAAATAAACTCGCTGAAAAAACGTCAACATCACTCGCAGTCGAACTTGCGTTTACGCCAGCAACCATCGCTGTCCATAATGCGGTTGGCAATCGGGTGCCACATGCCGTCACCAACCACACGGGCTTTTGCAAGCAATATGCCAAAGCAGCAACTCCGTGACTGCCAGCACTGCACAAAACCTCAGTCGGTCCTGCAGCCAACGCTTCGACGATGACAACATCACAACCACCAACCACTCGGGAGAGTTCTTCGAATTGCACCAGCGTCGCGTCGACATTCATCGTCGCAAGCCGCTCTACAGCCGCGTCACCGTCACCGTTGCTCTCAACCACAAAGATTTTTGCATCACCACGCGACGCCAGCGCATGCAGCACCGCAGTCGGCCAACCCACAACACAAACAACGGCATCTTGCGGCACTGCATCGCGTAAATTTTTTATCGTCGTATCATTTTTGATTTCTTCTTCGCAATCTCGCAGTGTCGAAAACGGGTCAAGCGCACCCAGCACATGACTGCACAACCACCACAACGGCGCACAGGTCGGGTGTCGTTGCACGATTCGCCGCGTCGCGAGCACAATGCCCGCCGGCTCGTGACCTAGGCCACTGAGCGCCGCCGCAGTTTCTCGCACCAGCGAAACTGGGTCCGCACCGCGCGCCCGCGCCACATATCGCAGATGCTCAATCGGGTGCATTTCCAAAACGCTATCCCCGACTTGCTACGGTCTTTGCTGATGATTATTTCACCAAATCTTGACACCCAGCTGCAGCCGCTCAAAGGCAAGGCCCGCCCACTTGAAGAATGGCTGACGACTTTTCATCTCGCTTCGATCGTGCTCGACCCGTTCACCAACGAAAGCGCATGGATACTGCCAACTGCGGTTCGCATCCTTCGTCAATTTGCTGGCGCGTCGGTGCGCACCAATTTCGTGATCACTGCAACAGCCGACGAAGCGCGCGAATTTCTCGGACCAAATGCCGATGAGTTTCTCGTGTTCTGCGATCCATCACGGACATTTGTTAAGCAACTTGCGCTGACCGAACTTCCGGCGTTTGTTTATGTGCAGATCGACGGCACAGTTCCAATCAATGCGCAAGGATGGAATGCCAAAGCCTGGAGCAGTGTCGCTGAACACATCGCCTCCGTAGTCTCGTGGCGCAAGCCCAGCATTCCATCTGCAGGCGACCCCGCTTCTTTCAAAGGCACACCCGCACTCGTCTAAGTCGGTTTTGTGAATAGCCTGTAGACGTGGCAAAAAAACATCCCGAGCCATTCGTCAACTCGCCGTTGCTGCCACTCGGTCCAGACAAAACCGTCTATCGCAAAATCTCTAACGAAGGTGTCACCACCGAAGAAACAAATCTAGGCACATTTCTTCGCGTCGACCCCATCGCAATCACGACCCTCACCGAGCATGCGATGCGCGACATCGCACACTTGCTGCGAACCGAACACCTGCAACAACTCGCCGATATTCTCAAAGATCCACAAGCCAGCGCCAATGATCGCTTCGTCGCGCTCGACTTGTTAAAAAACGCCAGCATCAGTGCGGGCGGCGTGTTGCCAATGTGCCAAGACACAGGCACGGCGATCGTCAAAGCCTCAAAAGGACAGCTCGTCTTCACGGGTGGCGGCGACGAGGAGGCAATCGCAAAAGGCATCTACAACACATACCAAACCTCGAACTTGCGCTACAGCCAACTCGCACCAATCACGATGTTCGAAGAGGTCAACACCAACACCAACCTCCCTGCCGAAATAAAAATAAGCGCCACTGATGGCGACGAATTTAAATTCTTGTTCATCGCCAAAGGCGGCGGCTCGGCGAACAAAAGTTATTTGTTTCAAGAGACCAAAGCCCTGCTCAACGAGAAAGTCTTGTTGCCGTGGTTGTTCGACAAAATGCAAACTCTCGGCACCTCAGCCTGCCCGCCATATCACCTTGTCATCGTGATCGGTGGCACCTCCGCCGAATATGCAGTCGAAACCGCAAAACTCGCCAGCACAAAATATTTAGATTCGCTGCCAACAAAGGGCTCACGAACTGGCCACGCATTTCGCGACATCGAACTCGAAGCCAAAGTCCTCAAACTCGCTCAACAAACCGGCATCGGTGCACAGTTTGGCGGCAAATATTTCTGCCACGACGTGCGCGTCATTCGCCTGCCACGACATGGTGCGAGTTGCCCCGTGGCGATGGCGGTTTCGTGCAGCGCCGACCGTCAAGCACTCGGCAAAATCACGAAAGATGGCATCTTTCTCGAGCAACTCGAACAAGACCCGGCAAGATTTTTGCCCGAAATCTCCGAAGAAGATCTCTCGACAGAAGTCGTCAACATCGATCTCAATCGCCCGATGAGCGAAGTCCGTGCCACACTTTCGAAATATCCGGTCAAAACTCGCATCATGCTCAATGGTCCGATGATCGTCGCCCGCGATCTCGCGCACGCCAAACTCAAAGAGCGTCTCGACTCAGGCAAAGGCCTACCCGACTACCTCAAGCAATATTGCGTCTACTACGCCGGCCCAGCAAAAACTCCGACAGGTTTCGCTTCAGGTTCTTTTGGCCCGACAACTGCCGGCCGCATGGATAGTTACGTCGAAGAATTTCAGCGTGTGGGCGGCAGTCTCGTGATGCTGGCCAAAGGCAACCGCTCGACGCAAGTTACACAAGCCTGCAAAACTCATGGCGGGTTTTATTTGGGATCAATTGGCGGCCCCGCAGCACGCCTCGCGCAAGACTGCATCACCAAAGTCGAAGTGCTCGAATACGAAGAACTCGGCATGGAAGCTGTCTGGAAGATCGAAGTAAAAAACTTTCCAGCATTCATCGTCGTCGATGACAAAGGCAACGACTTCTTTGAAATCGTCAACGCGACAGCGCTTGGCACACCAGTTCAAATTCGTAAATAGTGTCGCTGGTCGAAGAAAGAAGCTCTTGCCCGCTTGGGCGATGGGCCGGCAAGCCGGGTCGCTGCCAACTTTGTGACACAGTCATTGAGTCGACTCGCCGTCGCACTTGGTGCTCAAATAAATGCGCACGCGATTGGCAACGAAATCACATTTGGCGATTCGCCCGATCAGCAGCCAAACGTCGTGCAAAATATCGATGTCAGCGATCTGGTTGCTCTGCAGAGCGGCGTGACTGCGAAGTCAATCACATCAACCCCCGCAATGGCGCAGGTTACGGTCCTGGGTGTCATCATCACTTGAACCCCAATAGTCGTGGCATCGGTGGGCTCGAAGTTCTGTGTCATGCCCACCACGCCGAAGTCACCGCCACTCAAGCCAAAGCGCGCGCTGCCAAGCGTGCCGAAGCAAAAGCCAAAGTTAAAACAAAAACAACTAAAACTAAAACTAAAACTAAAAAATTAAATTAGCGACTTCATCGCCGCGCGTGTGTCGGCAATCTCTTGTGGGTCACTACTAAATTCGACAGCCGCAAAATCTGTCACGCCAATGCCGACTAAATCTGCAACGCGTTGCTTAACCTGCTCTGCAGTGCCGGCAATAACGATGTCGGCTGGCCCAGCAGCACCTTCATGGTCGAGCATCGCTCTGTAACTTGGCAACTGCCCATAAATCTGAAACACCTTGGCCGCAATTTCTGTCGCACGCGCAACATTGTCCGTTACACACACAGGTAGCGCCGCGATCACACGCGGTGCTTTGCGCTCAGCTTTCTTTGCTGCTTCAACAATTGTCGGCACCGTCAATGACTTCAATGTTTTTGGCCCGGTGCACCAAGTAAGCGTGCCATCAGCAAGCGTGCCCGTGACACGCAACATCTGCTCGCCTAGTGCGGCAACTACAACAGAAAATGGTGACGAGCCAACACCCGTCAGTGATCCGCGTGTAGTCAACGTCTCACCCGAAAAGTTTGCAGCCTCTCCACGTGCGAGCGGCATCAAAATTGATAGATACTCGCGCAAGTGTCGCACAGGCTTGTCATAAGACAGACCGAGCATGCCTTCAATCACGACTTTGTGACTCAGACCAATGCCCAAACACAGTCGACCCTTCGACGCAGCGTTGACCGTGTGACATTGCTGTGCAATCGCCATCGGATGCCTCGGGTAGGTTGGCACAACACTCGTGCCTATCTCAATTCGTGGCACTTCGCGACCGACTATCGCTAATGCAGTCAACGCATCATGACCAAAGATATTTGGTGCCCAATAACTCGCGAAGCCATCTCGCTCAGCCTGGCTTGCTTCTGCAACGACATCGTCGAGAGTTCCTGAATTTACTGTCCCACCAAAGATTCCAATTTTCATAATGTTCCTCTAATTAAATGACGTGCTAATGACGTGTTACGGAGTTGAGCTAGCAGTTGGATCATCTACCGTATCAACTGGCTCTGGCATCACATCTTTTGCCACCGCAGAGTCGTCGCGAAACTTTGATTCAAGACACGCACCTTGTCTGAGCGGAGCAATATCCAAGGCACGGGCAACCGCGACAGCAAAAACACTGCGTCCTTTTGGTGAGAGATGCACACCGTCTTTGTTGAGCACACTCTTCTCTTTAGAAATCGTTTCCCAGTCGAGCACCGATACATTTTCTGACTCGCCCGCAACCACATTGATCGCTGCGTTCACTTCGCGTTGAGTGTTGCGAAACAAAGATGAAGTCACAAGCAGAACTGGTCGTGGGGCGAGCTTCGACACGATCTTGCGCATTTGCTTGGCATACGAGTCTTTGTTGCCTTCGTAATTTGTGCCGAGAAATACAACTGCGGCATCCCAACCTGCTTCGGCGTTAAGTCTCTGGTCGAGCACGCGTACACCAAACTCAGCGAACCTGCTGGCTTCAGCCTCGATCGCAACTTGCCACCCAAGTGGCACGAGCGCATCGCACATTTCGTTGCCGTAGCGACTCGAGGTCGAGGCCATGATCGAATCACCGATCATCAATAATCGATTACCGCTGACTTTCGGGCCAATTAGTCCGCCGGCAACTTCAGGTAGATCAATTTCAAAGCCCTCGGGCAAAGTTATCGCCGTGCCAAAGTCATAACCAGGTATTCGTCCAACGCCCGACAACACGTCAGAGTCGCCGCTACTGCCAATATTCAAAGAGCCACAACCTGCCAAAGTCGCGGCCGCAACCACGCAAACTAGTTTCTTAATTAAGCCACCGTCACTTCAACTCGTGCGTCGTTGAAACACGCACCGCTTGCCAAGTCATTTAATTCATCAGGCGCAAAGGCATTCGATGTCAAACCAGTTTGTGTTGCGCGCAGCCACAAGCCTTTGGGCATGAAACAAACCCCGGGCCGCAAAGTTTCGTCAATCACCAAATCAATCTCAATCTGAGCAACATCGTTGCGCACAATCACCCTCTTGGCGTCGATCAATTTGCGTTGTGCTGCATCTCGCGGATGCATCGAGATCGCAACTCTCGGCGGATCAGTATCAGCAAACATCGAGTTGATCGTGTGCGATGTGGCTGGCGAAATCAACACCAACGGATACTTTTCATCTGCTGCGCGATATTGCGGCAACGGTAGCTCGCTCTCGGCTGCATACAGTCGTGCTCGCTTGTCGGCAAAAGTCGGCCAAGTATCTTTAAATTGCACGGTCGTACCCGTTTTACGCAACTGCAAAGAATGCTTCTTCTGCTCAGCAATTCGATCGGCAATGGATTGCGGATCACCGTTAAATTCATCGGCGCTAAAACCCAAACGAGTTGCTAGCCCCGCAGCGAGTTCATTATTCGTACGCGACTCGCCAACGCGCTCAATCACAGGGCTAATCACTTGTGCCGCATATGAACCATACGAACCCACAAGATCATGCACTTCAAAGTGTGTTGTCGCCGGCAAAACCACATCTGCGAACTTTGCTGTGTCTGTCAACACTTGGTCATGTACGACCGTGAAAATCTCTTCGTTTGCCAAACCAGCGAGCATGCCAACTTGATCAACTGCGGTTACCGCAGGATTTGCACCTTGAACCAAAAATACCTTTGCTTCAACCGGCCAAGCACCAGCATCGCCACGCAACACGCGACCGACATGATTCATGTTCAAGGTCTTTTGTGTCGGTTGGGCCACATCTTTTGGCCACGGTGCATGAACATCAACCGAAAAACCATCGCTGGTCGAAGCCAAAATGCCAGAACCATTCGTGCCGAAGTGCCCGGCAACCAACCACAAACCAAGAACAGCCAAGACTCCACTGCCACCGTTGCGGTTTCGTTCAGGGCCATAGCCCATGCGTAAAACTGCTGGCTGTGTATTTGCGATCAACTCAAACATCTCGCGTATTTTGTCGAGAGAAATATCGCAGATCTTGCTTGCATCTTCGAGCGAATATTTGCTCGCCGCTGCCAAAAACTCTTTGCTGCCAGTTGTATGCGACTCGAGAAACTGCGTGGCAACTTTGCCTGTGCGGGCAAGTTCGTTTGCCAATGCATATGCCAAAACCACATCGGTGCCGGGTCGCACCGCCAGATGTAAATCTGCTCGCGATGCAGTGCCCGTTTTACGAGGGTCGACCACGACAAGCTTGCCCCCTGCTTTTTGAACCTTCGCCAAGAGCGGCAACAAATGAGTGCCACTAACTGCTGGGTTGGCGCCCCAGACAACAACGAGTTTTGCGTCGACGACATCGAGCGTGTCGATACTCAACATTTCGCCGAACATCTGATCCCACGCAGCACCATAAGACGCGGCACAAATCGTGTGCAAGATTTCTGGCGCACCCAAGCGCGCAAATAGATGCGGTGTTAGATAATTGGCTTCAAGTTTCGGTGCCGATGAGTTGTATAAATACGGCAACACCGAATCAACGCCGTGACTCGTCACGGCCGACTTAATTTTCTCGGCAACCAAGTCGAGTGCTTCATCCCAAGTCGCCGAACGAAACTCGCCATTTCCCTTCGCACCAACACGAATCAACGGCGTCATTATTCGCTCAGGCGAGTAAACCCTGTCGGCGTGATGCTTTACTTTTTTACAAATCCAGCCGTCTGTCAGCGGGTTCGACAACTCGTCAACAGGCGCAGCATCAATTTTCGTGATTCGACCAAGCGTCAAAGTCACTTCTAATGAACATGCATCGGGGCAATCTAAAGGACAGGCCGTTCGCACCAGAACTTCACCCGCAACATTCTCCATCCCTCCATTATCGCACGGGCTTTGCTCGCCCTCTGCAGGCTATTTAGTTGTTGTTTCTTCGGTGGAAAGCTCGTCAAAAGTGTCGATGTTGCGAAGTTGCTTAAATTTGTACCAAAAAATGCCGACAATGCCGAGTGTCGCAACGCCACCGCCGACAACAGTTGACTTCACCCCGACAAGTTGCGAAACGACTCCCGATTCGAAAGCGCCGAGTTCGTTTGTCGCGCCGATGAAAACATTTTCAACTGCCGAGACGCGGCCACGTTTGTCGTCTGGCGTCACCAACGGCACGATTGCGCCACGCACAAACACGCTGATCATGTCACCTGCGCTCAGAATCATCACGGCAAAAAATGCAACCCAATAGTTGCTCGTCAGACCCAGCACGACAGTGCCCAAGCCAAACACGCCAACGGCAATCAACATTGACCGACCGACATGTCGGCGAATTGGTCTAAACGCCAAAAATGCAGCGGTACTTGCCGCACCAATGCCAACAGATGCGCGCAACCATCCATAGGCGACATCACCAACCATCAGTTGATCTTTGGCGATCACCGGCAACAACGCGATTGCGCCGCCGAATAAAACTGCAAACAAGTCAAGCGAGATCGCCGCCAATAAAATCGGCGTGCGCCGAATAAATCGCAAACCTTCCATTGCCGAATGCAGCGTTGGTCTTTCGGTCTTGACCACGGCTGCAGAAATAATTTTTAACTTGATTCGAGAAATCAAAATTATGCCCATGGCAGTCAGCCCTGCAGAAGTTGCATATGCAATCCATGGTGCGGCCGCGTACAAAAAACCTGACATTGCGGGGCCGATGATCATTGCGCCAGTCCATACTGCCGAATACATCGCCACCATTTGTGGCAACCCATGCTCAGGGGCGATCATCGGCCCAATTGATCGCATCGCTGGCGAAACAAATGCACGAGATGCACCAAACGCAACTGCGATCATAAACATTGGGGCAACACTCGTTGGGTTCGTGCGCGCATAAAACACCAGCGCCAACGCACACATCAACTCGCCGACCATCGCCGTTACCGCTACACGGCGACGGTTATAACGATCGGCAACTGTGCCAGTTACAAAAACGAGCAAAACAACCGGAAAAAATTCTGCCAAGCCAAGCCAACCAATATCAATCTCACGACCTGTGATGTCATAAATATGTTTGCCGAGTGTCGCAGCTTGCAACATCAAGCCCACATAAAGAGCCGAGCTGGCGATGATAAAAGATTTAACGCCAGGTGCTTGAAAAACTTCGCGTGCCGAGAGTTTGACGGGTTCTGGCAGATTTGAGTTGTCTGCGGCTTCTGACTCGTTCACGGCGTGAATAATCTAGTTCGCTTTGGTAATCACAATCCGTTTAGATAAGACTGCCAAAGTGCCTCTTTCAGACTTGGCAAAACAAACACAATTCATCGACGCCGTCGGTCAAGCCGAACTCGTCGCCACAGGCAAAGTTTTGGCAAGCGAACTGCTTGAGGCCGCAATCGAACGCACTGTCGCATTCAACCCAGCAATCAACGCGATCAACATCACTTGGCTTGGTCACGCGCGAGACCTCGCAAAAAAATTCAAACCAAACACGAAAAAAAAGTTCGGTGGCGTGCCGTTTCTATTAAAAGACTTGGGTGCGCCTTATGCGGGCCAACACATGTCAAATGGCAATATCGCCCTCAAAAATGCCAACTACATTGCGCCGACAAATTCAAATCTGGTTCAAAAATTTATCGATTCAGGCCTGATTACTTTTGGTCGAACAAATTCGCCCGAGTTTGGCAGTGTGCCAGTCACCGAACCGTTGGCGTGGGGCGCAACCCGAAATCCATTTGATCTCAGTCGTACTTCGGGCGGTTCGAGCGGTGGCAGCGCAGCAGCAGTCGCCGCAGGAATTGTGCCCATGGCTCACGCCAGTGATGGCGGCGGCAGCATTCGCATTCCGGCTGCGTGTTGTGGTCTTGTCGGTTTAAAAACTTCGCAAGGACGAATCTCGCTTGCGCCATTTGGCGATGAGGCCAACTTCAGTGTCCACTTTGCGGTTACAAGAACCGTTCGCGATGCAGCGGCGCTGCTCGATGCGGTGCACGGCCCCGGGGTTGGCGACCGAGTCATCGCACCCGCACCAACTCGTCCATATATTCAGGAAATAGGCGCTGATCCAGGCAAACTTCGCATCGGCTTCATCGATCATCATTTGACCGGCGCAACAATCGACAGCGAGTGCATGCAAGCCGTGCGCGACACCTGCAAACTCCTCGAATCTCTTGGTCATCACGTCGAGAATTCATGGCCCGAAGCACTTGACAACGCAGATTTCTCCGGCAAATTCACTGCGATGTGGTCGACCAATATGTCGGTTGGTTTGAACACGCTCGCCCAGATGCTCGGTCGCGCCGTCACCAAAGACGATGTCGAACTGATGAACTGGACAATGGCCGAATATGCGAGAAACAAAACCGCAACTGACTATGCGCAAGCGGTTTATACATCGGTGATTTTTCGTCGCACGTTGCAACAGTGGTGGGCCGATGGTTTCGATCTCTTGATCACGCCTACCACGGCGCAACTGCCGCTGCCGATTGGCACGATTCGTAACATGCCCGAAGATCCAATGGGCGCCCTACGCATCGCCGGCAACTGGATTCCGCTCACGCCACCGTTCAACACCTCGGGTCAACCGGCAATCAATGTGCCGCTGCAATGGACACGCGACGGCATTCCGGTCGGTGTGCAAATCGTCGCCGCATATGGACGCGAAGACTTGCTAATTCGTGTCGCATCACAACTCGAGACTGCCCAACCGTGGGCACACCACACCCCGAAACTTTAGGCGCACCAACTCTGTAACACCCTTCGGCGAAGATGGTCCTTCCCAAAAAAGAAACAGAGCAAACAATAAATGAATACATTCACTGAAAATCCAGTCAAATACGAGCGAATCCCAAAACCAAAACACGGCAGCGAAGACTGGCTCAGATTGCGCTGGCGCGACAGCAATGGCCGTTGCACATTCGGCGCCTCCGACGCACCAGCACTCATGGGTGCATCACCGTATTCAACTCGGTCAGATCTTTTCTTCGATAAGAGTGTCGACCCAACAGTCGAAGACGACAAACCGGTTTTTCGTCGCGGCAATGTGCTCGAGCCGGCGCTACTTGAAGAAGCCTCACATTTGTTGGGCATTAATGTGTTCACCCCGTCAGTGATGTATCGCGCCGGTCGATTCACAATCTCAAAAGACGGTGTCGACAACGAAGAATTCCCAACTGTCGGCGTCGAAGCAAAGACAACTTCGCGTTACAGCGTGCACACCGCCGATGATCTGCCGTTCGAATGGCGTTGGCAAGGTTGGGCTCAACAGTCGGTGCTCAATGTGCCGTTGTTTTTTATCGTGCTTGATCGTGACCTGCGCATAAGTTTTGTCGAGTTGCCACGCAATCAAGAGGCCATCGATCAATTATGGGCCGAAGCCGAACGCTTCGGCTCGCTAGTCGACTCTGGCGCCCGTGCCGACTCTGAGATCAATCAGTTCAGCGCCGAACAAATCTCATCGCTGTATCGCGCAACTCCAACTGCGATTGAACTACCCGAATCAGCACGAGCAGTTCTGGCAAATTTACGCGACGCACGCGAAACTCGACGACAAGCCGAAAAACAAGAATCAATCGCCAAAGACGAACTCGCGAGATTGCTACTCGAAAACGAAATTGGCCTACTCGATGGCGAGCAAGTTGTCACTTGGCGCGAACACGCCGGCAAGCAAGCACTCGACTCAAAGCGTTTACGCACCGAACTACCCGAGGTCTACGAAAACTTTCTCAAAGTCGGCGACCCGTTTCGAGTGATGCGCGTCAAATAAGTCATTTCGCGATCGCAAGTCGCGACATCCAGTGTTTCCAAATAATCACCATTGCTGCGGTGTCTAGTTCACAATATTGCAACAGCATTTTCTTGACCGCGTCGCGATGTTTGGCATCATTGCGACTCAAGCCATACATCATCTCTTGATAAGTGCGCATCGCACCAATGCCGTCGCGCACCGCTTCAACCGCAATTTCTTTGGCGTCTTCGTCGGCGATGTTGTTGCGCTCGGCTTCTAAAATCATGCCAGTTAAGGCGCTATACGGGTCAAGTGCGCCGTCAAGGCTCTCGCGAAAATATTTTGCAAACCATGGGTCACGCCAAAGTTCTTCATTGTTGCCCCAAATCGCGGGCAACACATATTTAATGCTCATGCTGCCACCCATATCGGGGTGGTAGTAATGCTCGCCACAAAGTTCAAGCAGGTCTTGCACACGCCCCCCATCTTTGCGGTCAGGCACGATCTTGTCGATCCACGCGGCAATTTTTTTGTCAGCGTGGTTATATCTAGTCATCTGACGACGAATATCGTGCAGCGTCGTCTGTTCGAAATTGCTCCATACAAAAATCGTGCCAATATCACCCACGGCATTGCGTAACGCGCTAGCGAAGTGAAAACTCGGAAATGCGTCATCGACGTTTATCCATTCGGTGTGTGACAACTCTTTGTCGCCAGGCTTCAAAATCGTGTGACAGCTAAATTGAAATGCAATCTGTTCATACGGCTGCATGCCTTTGTGATACGGCACCGCCAATCGCGATGTTTCAAAGTCAACAAAGTGCAACGGATACTCGCAAGCGTCAAGTTCATCTTTTAGCAATGGGTTGATCCACTCGGTGCCAGTTTTCGTGCACTCCAGTTGTCGAATCTGTCGCTTACCAGTTGATTTGTTCTGGTCGATAATTTTTGGCGGTATCTCAACAAGTTTCGAGATGCCGTTCTTCATCAGCCAATTCAGACCTTCTTTGCTGTTGCCCGCAACGTCAGCCAACAAGCCAATCTTGAACAGGTCGACTACATGAGGGTCGCCAGCGGCGAGTTTGCCCCAACATTCGGCAAAACCATTTTTCAGACTATTTATATTGCGATATTCACAATCACGACATTTGCTACTCAGCGGTGGCTCAATTCTGATAGTCGGGTCAGCGGCAATCTTCAACAGCGAGTTGCTCTGCGATCGCACTGTCGCGATCAACTCATCAACTTCGGCGCGCACATTTAGAAAACCCAAAAAATGCTGACTACGCAACGCCGCAATGTCGCCGTGATAAATAGCCCGTGGCCCAGTGCTGCCAGGGTCTTTGTCGATGATCAATTCGACTTTGTTGAAGATCGCTTCTTCGTGGCAAGTTTTTGCTTTGTCCACGAGACATAACTCGGGCATAATTTTCATTTCTGGATATGCCAGTTCAAGCGCATTTGCCTGATATGTGATATCCAACAAATAGTCACGCCAGTCACTGAGAATGCCACCTTGTTTGCCGCGAAACGGTGTCGGATCATTTATCGAATCAAAACTCGCCGCCTTCACCTCAATCAGTCGCAGCAAATCACCTTTGCGCTGCAAAATGTCAATTCGCACCAACATGTCGTTGACGACAAGTGTCGGCTCAAACCACACGCCATCGCCAGGCACCGACATCAGTCGCGCTGTCGCCTGCTCCGGTGTTTCACCTACCTGCGGCACGACCCAAACACCATTATCAAATAGCGCTCGCGCCAGTGCTTCGACCATAAACCCGCCATCGGCAAAAAACTCAAGAAATGAATTCGCATTGTTTAGCGACGGGTAACCAGATTTAAAATATTTGAGTTTGACCGGGCAGTCACACCCCAGCAAAAAATTTGACTTCGACAGCAATTTCGCGCGATCGGTCACCAAAACAACTTACAACTCATCCGTCGCAAAGTTTGCGATTATTGCGTAGCTGAAGCCACGCGGTCGTCGCCCTTTGGGTCGCGCCACGAACGACCCGCCGGCACCACAATCACGCGTTGCAACGCCGAATCGGTGAATGTAAACGGCGACTCAACGCCTCGAATCACCGATGACCCGCGCAGATAACCAACTGTCATACCAAATACACCGAAGAACACCGGCACGGTTGCAGGTATCGCACCCGAACCAACAGGCAAATCGTCGTAATACAAATTGACTTCACCCTTGAACCGACCAGTTGATTTAAATTCAACACGCAGCGTGTGCGCACCAACTGGCAGATCAACTTCTGCTGATACAGAAAAATAATAGAGATCTAAAAAGTTGTGCACATAATGCAGTCGTTTATCTTTGATATACACGGCGTATCCGCCGGCACCACTTCCCTGGGCAATAATCGCACCTTCGATACCTGTCGCAGGCACCGTCACCTCGGCAAAAATCTCAAACGAGCGATTGCGCAGGTTTGGCGCAACCAGAGGCGGTATCGCACCAATGCCTGGTCGATATTCGTAGCGCTCTTGTCGATATCGCTTGTCGCCAAACTTTCCTGGTTGATTGTTTAGAGGCAGAATTTGTTGCTTGTCTGCAAGGTCCCACCACAGCGCGATCATCTCTTGCAGTTTTTCAGGATGCTCACGCGCCAAGTCATTAGTCTCCGCGATGTCTTTTTCGACGTGGTACAGCTCCCACTGTTCGACATCAAAACTTATATTTGGGTCCGATCCGTCGTAAGTTGGCTCGCCTGGCAAACCTGGCAACTGATGAAATACAACTGCTTTCCACCCGTCGTGATACATCGCACGCGAACCAAGCATCTCGTAACACTGCGTCACATGCTTGCTCGACGCTTTGGCATCGCTCAGTGTGTGCGCAAAACTCACACCTTCGATCGGTTGCTGTTCGACGCCAGCAATATGTGTCGGCGGTTCAATGCCTATCAGTTCGAGCAATGTCGGCATCACATCCACAGAATGCAAATATTGCGTTCGCACTTCGCCTTTCGCGGCAAGTTTCTTCGGCCAGTGCACGATCAACGGGTCGGTCACACCACCTTCGTGTGTTTCACGCTTCCATCGCTTAAACGGTGTGTTACCTGCCCACGCCCAACCCCACGGATAGTGATTGTGCGCATCGGGTGTGCCGAGCAGATCAATTCGCTTGATGTTTTCTTCAAGATTTTCAGGAATGAAATTGAAATAAAACATTTCGTTGAACGAACCTTTTGGTCCACCTTCAGAACTTGCACCGTTATCGCTCATTACGAGCACAATTGTGTCGTCGAGCTCACCCATCGACTCGATGTGTTTGATCACTCTGCCAACTTGAGCATCAGTGTGAGTCAGAAAGCCTGCATAAACTTCCATCATTCGCGCGTAAAGTTTTTTCTCGTCGGCGCTCAAACTCGCCCACTCTGGCACCCAATGCGGACGCTCACTCAAAACTGTGTCGCTCGGCAATAAGCCAGACTTTTTCTGTCGCGCAAAAACCTCTTCGCGCCAAGCATCCCAACCTTTATCAAACTTGCCGCGGTATGTGTCAATGAAATTTTTCGGCGCTTGGTGCGGTGCGTGACATGCACCAGGTGCAAACCACATAAAAAATGGCTTCTCAGGGTGAGCCGCACGCAAGTCGTTTATAAATAGTTCGGCTTTGTCAGCCATGTCTTCAGTGATGTGATAACCCTGTTCTGGTGTACGCGGCGGGTCAACTTGATGATTGTCGTAAACCAAATCTGGGTGATATTGATCGGTCTCGCCGCCAAGAAATCCGTAGAAGCGCTCGAAGCCACGACCTAGTGGCCATCGCTCTCGCGTCGATCCCATTTGGTTTTCGCCTTGTGGCGAGAGATGCCACTTGCCAAGTAGATACGTCGCATAACCGTTGCGCACCAAAATTTCAGAAATCATTCCGGCACTCGCCGGCATGATCGAGTTGTATCCCGGAAACCCAGAAACAATGTCGGCGACACGGCCCATGCCCACGCTGTGCGGGTTACGGCCAGTTAGAAGCGCGGCGCGCGTCGGCGAACACAATGCAGTCGTGTGATAGTTGCTGTAGCGCAAACCATTGCCAGCGAGTTTGTCGAAAGTTGGCGTCGCAATGTCAGAGCCGTAACAGCCAAACTGTGCGTAGCCGACATCGTCGAGCAACACGACGAGAACATTCGGCGAGCCTTCGGGCGGGGTCGTTAATGGCGGCCACCAAGGCGTTGAGTCGTCAAAAGTGCGACCAATCTTGCCTTTGAACTCGTTTTGCACGCGAACCCCCAACACCAAAAATTAGCCCCTAAGCGACGGCTGATTCGCATTGACGTGATTTTGAAACAAGCAGTACGTGTGGGCAGTTATCATTAGCAATACCAGCGCTCGTAGCTCAACGGATAGAGCATTTGACTTCGGATCAAAGGGTTGGGGGTTCAAGTCCCTCCGAGCGCGCCAAAAAACATGGAATTACCCCAAGCCAATGTTCTAAGGGGACGAAAATTTCGTACCAGTCAAATTTGCGCCATCAAGTAATGCATTTGCCAAGATTGCGCCACTTAAGTTTGCTCCAGAAAGGTTTGCTCCACGCAAGTTTGCCATAGACAAATTTGCACCAGATAGGTTTGCGTTAGTGAGGTTTGCGATGCGCATGTCTGCACTCAACAAATTTGCACCAGACAGGTTTGCCCCAGAAAAAATGGT
>JAQCDY010000069.1 GCA_027729785.1 Actinomycetota bacterium
TGAAATCATTTTGCGCCGAACTTTGCTTTTCGCGTCAACAACACGGTGCCGACCACGGCGATGACCAACAACACTGAAGTCACTTCGAACGCAACGACATATCGAGAAAAAATTGACTCGGCGAGTTGCACGGTGTTGGCATCAGAACCGTTTTGTAAATCTGGCAGATTGATGCCCGATCCACGCTCATTCAATACTCCATTGCCGTTGACGATTGCCGCGACAAGAACTCCCAATAGCCCGAGACTTGCAATTATCGCCAGGGGCCGTTGTGCCGTCAAGGGTTCGGTTCGCAGATTCTCAACCCGATCGACACCCAGCAACATAATCACGAACAAAAACAAAACCACGATCGCACCTGCATAGACGATGACCTGCACGGCTGCCAAAAAGTGGGCTTCTTGGGCGACAAATAAAACGGCGACACCAAACAGCGTCAACACGAGACTCAATGCCGCATGCACGGGATGCTTGCGCACGATGACCCCCACGGCGCCCAACAAAATCATCAGCGCTGCACAGACGAATACGAAAAACTCCACCTATTCGCTCTTTTTTTCTGCGGGTCGCACACCGTGACCCAGTTCACCACTCCATGCGACGACGCCCGTAAAGTTGGCATCACCCGACGCAGCAGTCGCACGCATCCAACCAGAAGTGTTTTTATCCTCGCCTTCGCGCCAGTCTTCCCATTCAAGTTGTTGTGGCTTGCCACTGAGATCAACCAGTAATTCGTTCTTCGTATAGATCGCATCTTGACGATTGGTGAAAGAAAACTCGAACAGTTTTGATTCGGTGATTGCTTCAGTCGGACAAGCCTCAACGCAAAGATCGCAGTGAATGCAGCGCAGATAATTAATCTCATAAATCCAACCAAAACGCTCACCAGGCGATGTCGGTGACTCTGGGTTGTTATCAGCGCCGCGAACATGAATGCACTTGGCGGGACACACCGCTGAGCAAAGTTCGCAACCAATGCACTTTTCCATGCCGTCTTCATAGCGATTGAGCACGTGACGACCATGCAATCGCTCCGGCTTGTCGATCTTCACATCCATCTTCTCTGCGTTGCGTTTCTTGCGACGGAACATGCGGCCGCCCGAATACTGAGAAGTTACCCGACTCTTTTTGCCGTGCTGACGAAAAGTAACTGTGAATCCCCCGAAGTAACCCATTAGAACATTGTCCCCTGTGTCTCACGCTCGCGCGCGCTTCTTGCGAATGCCGCCTGCATCAACAGATAGCAAATCAAAAGCACGACGATTGAAGCACCCGTCACAACGAAGATATTCCAATCATTTTGCCTGGCAAGTCGCTGTGCAGCAAGCAACATGAACCACCCGAGTGATGCCGGGATCAATAGCTTCCAGCCCAAATCCATCAGTTGGTCGTAACGCAAGCGCGGCAACGTAGCTCTGAACCAGATGTATATATATAGGAATACCAGAATCTTTGCGAGCAACCACACCGTGCCCTCAAGGGCGTTGGGCAAAAGTGGAATATCCAGAACGAAGTTGCCGACCGCGATTGGCTGCGGACCGCCAAAGAACAACGTCACGATCAAGGCTGACATCGTCACGGTATTCATAAATTCGGCCAGATAAAACAAGGCAAAGCGGATGGATGAATATTCGGTGTTGAAACCTCCAACAAGTTCTTGTTCAGCTTCGACCAAGTCGAAGGGTGGCCGATTAAGTTCGGCTGTAGCGGCGATCATGAAAATGAAAAACGGCACGATGCCCGTCGAGATGATGTGCCAGTCGACAATTGTCGTCTGGGCCGAAACAATTCCGCTTGTCGACAATGTGCCCGAAAGCAACAACACACAAGCCAAAGACAAACCAAGTGCGGCTTCATAACTGACCATTTGCGCGGTCGCACGCACCGAACCCAGCAACGGATACTTCGATCCGCTTGACCAGCCGGCGAGCATGATCCCGTAAACGGCAATCGATGAAATCGCCAAGGCAAACAACACACCAATTGGCGGATCGGCAAGTTGGATTCGCGTCACCTGTCCAAACAGGGTTACTTCGCCCGAGGATCCGTTGCGAAAATCACCGCCGAGCGGAATGATCGCGAACGCCAAAAACGCCGGCACAAACGACAAAAATGGAGCGAGAGCAAAAACGAAACGATCGGCTCTACTCGGAAATGAATCTTCTTTGAAAAATAACTTGATGCCATCGGCCAGCGTCTGCAAGATACCGAACGGCCCAGCTTTGTTCGGGCCGATACGATTCTGCATTCCAGCGATTGCTTTGCGCTCGAACCAAACCATCAACATCGTGGCGAGCAACCCGACAACAAAGACGACCAAAACTTTGAGCAGCACGATCAATAGTGGCGCCCACAACAAATCATCTTGCAAAAGTGGGTCAAGAGCGATCATTTGATCGGCTCAATTCGCACGTCGACGACATCGCTTGAAATGTTCAACAATGGCCGAATGTCTACGCCTGTGTGGTTGAACGGCAACCATGCCGTACCTCGGTGCACACCGTTGTGACTTTTTATCATTATCACGATGTTCGTGCCTTCAGCACCAACCCGGACGTTGGTTCCTTCGGCAACACCAATGCGCCCAAGATCAAGAGGATTTACAAAAATTGCGGCATCGGTGATGATTCCTGCAAGCGATGGGCTTGAAACAGTTGACCCTGCCAAGTCGTACATCGTGCGCGACACAACCAATCGAAGGTTGTATGCATTTCGATCGATGGCTTTGCTCAGATCGCCAGAAATCGTCACTGGGGTTTCGCGTGCCATCAGCATCCCATCACCATGAGTTGATTTGGCATCGATACTTGGCGCAAACGCTGCAACGGCTCCGACAAGTTTGCTATTCAGATCTTCAAGACTAGAAACACCAATATCGACGCCAAGGCTGATGCTCAATTCAGTGGCGATCATCCAGTCCGGACGCGAAGTGCCGCGTGGGGTGATCTTTTGTGCGACATTGCTGATCCGACCTTCAAGATTCGTCGTCGTTCCACTTTTTTCGCCGTAAGCAGCGGCCGGTAGAACTACATCTGCGTTGCGATTTGAATCATTGATCATCGTGTCGATGCTGATCAAGTTTTTAACTTGGGTAAATGCACGTTGCACAAGGCCCGAATCAGGCACGTCAGACATCGGGTCTGCGCCAAGCAAAATCAGACAATCAATCTTGCCCGCGGCTGCAGCGTTCAAAATGTCGATCGCATCGCCCGAATTATTTTGTGGCGTCAACCCCGCCGCGATCGCCCCACGCACGTTGCCACGGCGCAAAACTGGAAGCACTTTCACGCTTGGTGCCGCGACAAAAACTTCGGCGAGTGCTTGCAGCGTAAACATCTCATTTTCAGCCAAATTATGTCGACCAACAACCACGACGACTTGGCCACGAGCAAGTTGCTCTTTCATTTCTGGTATCGACAGTGCATCGCGTACGGCCTGCGCTTGGTGTCCTGGTTCGAAGCCAACTGTGCGCCAGGCGTGCGGGGTCAAACCAGAATCACGGGCACTCACTTCGATGATTCGCGATTTGCGTTTCTGCGCCGCATCTCGCACACGCAAATAAAGAACAGGCAACTCTTCTTTGAGATCAGGAGCGAGCAAAATTATTGTGCTCGCTGCGCAAGTCTCATCGATCGTCGCCTGCGCAAGGTTGAAAACTTCGGGGCTCAAACCATCACCCAATTGAGAATCGCGCTGATCGATGCCGAGTTTGTCGGCCAACATAGCCCAAGCAAACGCATCTTCATTCGTGCCACGAGCACCACCCAAAATCGCCACCGAATTTTTATTATTGGCCAAAGCAAGACGAATCATGCGGGCGGTGGTTTCAAGAGCAACCGACCAAGATGTTGCCGCAAGTTCCGTCCCCGTATTGACCAGCGGCGTCGTTAAACGATCGGGCGAGTTCACCGATTCAAAGTTGTAACGACCGCGATCGCACAGCCACCCCCAATTCACGGGGTCAATATCTACGCCTTGATATCGCACGAGTTCATCGCGACTGCTTTGCACGACCGTACGACAACCAACCGAACACGAAGTGCAGGTACTTTCTGTTTGTTCAAGATCCCACGGACGCGCCTTAAATCGATAAGGCTTGGCGGTCAACGCACCCACGGGGCAAATCTGCACTGTGTTGCCGGAGAAATATGAACTGAACGGCTCGTCAGGAAATGTCAGAACCTGAGTGTCGTTGCCGCGACTGGTAAATGTGATTAACGCATCACCCGCAACTTCGTCGGCAAACCGCGTGCATCGATCACACAAAATGCATCGCTCACGATCTAGGTAGACGATGTCGCTGATTGCGATCGGTTTTTCGTAGTGACGCTTTTCTTCGACGAATCGACTCTCGCCCGGGCCATGGCTGAACGCTTGATCTTGCAACGGACATTCGCCACCCTTGTCGCAAACAGGGCAATCAAGTGGATGATTGGCCAACAACAATTCGAGCACACCCTCTTGGGCTTTTTTAACCGAGTCGGTTGTGGTGCGAACGATCTGACCCTCAACAACAGGCGTCATGCACGACACAACGATCATCGGTCCCCGCGGCGTTTCAACTTCGACAAGACACTGCCGACACATGCCCACCGATGACATACGCGGGTGATAACAGAATCTGGGGATGAAATCATCGGTTCGATCCGCCGCCGCAATAATCAACTCACCTTTTCGCGCCGCGACTGGTTTGCCATTGATCGTGATATTGACGAGATTTGGGTCGACAACGCTCTCTTTGATTGGATCCACAATCGTCATGCCGACACCCCGACTGCCGTAACTGGAATATTCACACGCTTTTTTACACGTGCTTCAAACTCGCTCCTAAATAGAGTCAAAGCAGAGTGCACCGGGGCGAAAGCCGATGGCCCGACGAAACAAATCGTGGTCATCTTGTATGGAAACGGAACAGCTTTCAGACCTAATTCTTCATTGGCTGCGTGCGGAAACGCACCTGGGCAAATCATCGCCCCAACTTCGAGCAGTTGCTGCAAATCTGCATCGGTACCGTCACCATCAACTACGCGACGCAAGATTCTTTCAAGCCAAGTTCCACCCTCGCGACAAGGCGTGCACTTGCCGCACGACTCGTGTGCATAAAAATGAGTCAGCGTCAATGCGGCCGCCGGAATATCAGTCGTCTCGTCCATCACCATTACCGCACCCGAGCCGAGCATCGACCCAGCGGGCCCAACTTGGCTGGCCTCAAAAGGAAGATCAAGTTGATCAGGGGTAAACCACGGTGCAGAGCCACCGCCCGGCACGAATGCTTTCAACGCATTTCCATCACGGATACCGCCACTGAACTCTTGGCCATAAATCAAATCGCGAAAGGTCGTAGTGCCGTTGACGATTTCGTATACGCCAGGTCGTTTGACATGACCCGAAACAGCAACCATCCGCGTACCCGGTGACGTCTTCGTGCCAATCGCCGTGTACGCGGCGACGCCATGATTTAGCAACCACGGCAAGTTGGCAAGAGTCTCAACGTTGTTCACGATCGTGGGCTGACCATAAAGCCCGTTCGCCGCCGGGAAAAATGGCGGCTTGAGTCGTGGCATTCCGCGATTGCCTTCGAGGCTTTCAATCAGTGCCGTTTCTTCGCCTACAACGTATGCGCCTGCACCCCAATGCAAAATAATGTCGACCGAGAACTTCGAGCCCAAAATATTTTTGCCGATATAACCAGCCACATACGCCTCGTTCAACGCGGCAGCCATACGCTCTTGGGCAACAGCCATCTCACCTCGTATATATAAGAAGCACTGCGACAGACCAGCGGCATAACAAGCAATCAGACAACCTTCGATTAATTGATGCGGATCGCGTTCCATCAACAAACGGTCTTTGTAGGTGCCAGGCTCGCTTTCGTCGCCGTTGACGACCAAGTAGCGCGGCCAAACTTGTTGCGGTGTAAGCCCCCACTTGACGCCCGCCGGAAAACCAGCACCACCACGACCGAGCACCGTCGCACTTTTTACATCATCGTGGACTTCATTTGCCGGTCGTGCCAAAGCCGCGCGCAAACCCTTGTATCCATCCGTTGCGAGATAACGCTCCAAGGTGTACGAGTCGGCAAACTCAAATCGTGAAGTAACAATCTTTGGTCGATCTCCCGCTACGAAACCGGGCGCATGCACATACGTCTTGCTCACAGTGCGGCCTTGCCGTCCAGCCACGCTGGTGACTCGTTGACATCTTCTGGGTCTTTTGTCCCCACTGCACGATCAGCCGGAATAACTTGTTGCACTTTTGCCAGCACTCCGTGCGGCGGAAACTCGTCCTTTAATTTGTTGTCACGCAAGTTGTCGATCAAATTATCCAAATCGGTAGGCGTAACACGCAAGCGGTAGCGGTAGTTAACCTGCAATGTTGGGGCCTCCGTGCAAGCGGCTTGGCACTCAGCATGGGCGAGCGTGAACATGCCATCTGATGTCGTGCCACCGGCATTCACGCCAAGTTTCTTTTCAGCGTGGTGCATCAATTCATTTGCACCCATCAGTGCGCATGACAGTGTTCCGCAAATATTGATCAGATATTTTCCAACCGGCTCGAATTTGAACATCTCATAGAAGGTTGCGGTTCCATAAACCTCGGCGGAAGTCACGCCGACGAGTTCTCCCAAGTGTTGCATTGCTTCTCGGGTGATATAACCATTTTGTTCTTGCGACAGATGCAACAACGGAATCAAAGCCGACTTCGGACGCGGGTACCTGGCGATAATCTCGCGCGCCGATTTTGTGTTCGTTTCGTTCAAGCGACTCATCTGTCTACCTCGCCGAGGACTGGGTCGACAGAAGAGATGACAGCCACGGCATCAGCAACCAAGCCGCCGCGCATCATCAGAGGCATGGTCTGAATATTGATGAAACTCGGGGCGCGCACGTGCATGCGATAAGGGGTTGACGAGCCATCGCTGGCGATATAACACGCGATCTCTCCACGCGGGCTTTCAATTGCGACATACGCTTCACCTTCGGGAACTTTGAAACCTTCGGTGAAAATCTTGAAGTGATGAATCAGCGCTTCCATCGACTCGTCAATGCGGCCCCGTGGCGGTGGAGTAACTTTCTTGTCTTGAATTCGATAGTCGCCCTGTGGCATTGCGTCCAACACTTGCCCCACAATTCGCATCGACTCGCGAATTTCATTCAAACGAATTGAATAGCGATCAAACGCGTCACCATAACTACCGACGATCACATCAAACTCGACTTTGTCGTACCGCAGATACGGCATATCACGACGCAAATCCCATGAAAAGCCTGTACTGCGCAGAATTGGACCAGTCGCCGACAGCGCAATCGCTTCATCACGCGTAATCACGCCCACGCCCTGCAGACGTTCACGCCAAATCGGTTGACCTGTCATCAATATTTCGTACTCGGCAAGTCGCTTTGGCAGAGCCTCGAGCAGGTTCAAAACTTCGTCTCGCCACCCCGCCGGAAGATCCGCCGCAACGCCACCAGGTCGAATGAAGTTGTGATTCATTCGTAGACCGGTCACCTTTTGGAAAAATCTCAGAACCTCTTCTCGCTCGCGAAAGCCGTAGAGCATCATCGAAACTGCACCGATATCCATGCCATTTGTCGCCAAAAACAACAAGTGGCTGCTGATTCGATTTAATTCTGAGAGCAGCATGCGGATCCACACCGCGCGTTCTGGAATGTCTTGGTCAATGCCGAGAAGTTTTTCGGTCGTCAATGCAAAAACGAGTTCATTATTAAGTGGCGATGCATAATCCATGCGCGTCACGTTCGTTGCGCCTTGCATGAAAGTAAGTGACTCGCCGGTCTTTTCCATGCCAGTGTGCAAGTAACCAATTACGGGCTTGCATCGCAATACTGTTTCGCCGTTAAGTTCGAGCATCAACCGTAGAACGCCGTGGGTGCTTGGGTGTTGTGGACCCATGTTGATGATCATCGTCTGGTCTTCGCTCTGGGTGCCTGCCAGCGCCGCCACCTCAGATTCACTC
>JAQCDY010000070.1 GCA_027729785.1 Actinomycetota bacterium
CGCTTCTGAACCTGAGTATTGAACTTTGAAGTTAAGTCCCAAGTTTTTGGCAACAGGCTCTTCGTAGCTCGAGAACGATGGGTCCATCGCCAACAGTCGACCTTGTGAGCCGGTCGCTGCAGTAGCGAATGCTTTTGCAACTTCTGCGTCCTTCAAACCTTCCCACGATGAGAGTTGTGGAAACTGCTCAAGAGCGTTTGGTGTGACGAACCAGCCAATTTTGCCAATCGCGCCAAGTTCACCCATGTTGACAACCGAACCGTCATCAACAAATGCCTGCTCTTCAGGTGTGAAACCCGATGGCCACACTTCAACGTTGGCGTCAATTTCGCCACTTGACATACCGGCGATCATCGCGTTTTCGTCGATGTCGACGATTTCAACTGGATTGCCCAAGTTGGCTTCAATCAATTGTTTTACAACTTCAACTTCGATCGCCGAAGCGGTCCAGTTATTGCGCGCGATTCTGATTGTCTCAGTGCCGCCCGCGCTGTCACCGTCGCTGCCGCCACAGGCTGCAAGCAACAGTGCACCAACCGACATCAAGCCGATGGCAAATTTCTTATTTCGTAATCCCATACTCTCCCCTTGAACTTTCTCTGATCGTGATTTAAGCCCCAAACAGGGCTGTAGTCACCATAGCAAGCCTTGGTGCGCAAGTGAATAGCCGCACTATTCTTGCGTCAATGGGTTCGGGGGAGCAACCAGCGATTGATCTGCGTCATGTCTGGAAAGTTTTCGGCCCCGGTGACAGTGCTCGCACCATAGAACTGTCCAAGGGTGGCTCAAGTCGTGCCGAAATTCTGCAACAAACCAAGCAGACTGTCGCAGTTCGAGATGTTTCTTTTAGCGTCGCACAAGGCGAGACGTTTGTCGTCATGGGTTTGTCGGGCTCTGGCAAGTCAACTCTGATTCGCTGTTTGTCACGGTTGATCGAACCTACACAGGGGCAAATTTCGCTGAGCGGCGATGATCTTTTGGCAATGGATGAAGATCAGTTGCGCCAACTACGACGTGGTCGCATGTCGATGGTGTTTCAACATTTCGGTTTGTTTCCGCATCGAAAAGTGATCGACAACATCGCTTACGGCCTCGAAGTGCAAAAAATTGACAAGTCGACCCGTGTTGCTCGAGCAACCGAAATTTTGAACACGGTCGGCTTAGATGGTTGGGCCGATCACTATCCGCAACAGCTCTCGGGCGGCATGCAACAGCGCGTCGGCCTGGCGCGCGCTCTCGCGGTTGATCCGCAAATTTTGTTGTTTGACGAACCGTTCTCGGCACTCGATCCGTTGATTCGCAAAGAGATGCAAGACGAATTAACCAGATTGCAAAAAACAATGCAGCGCACAATTGTTTTCATTACGCACGACTTTGCCGAAGCGCTTCGACTTGGCGACCGCATTGCCATCATGAAAGACGGGTCATTCGATCAAATCGGCACGCCCGAAGAAATCGTCTCGGCACCAGCAACACCATATGTGCGCGAATTCGTCAACGATGTGCCACGGGCAAAAGTGCTCAGCGTCAAGTCGGTGACTGTTGCCGGTCAATCAACTACGAATAGCCGCACGGTTGCTGCATCGGCAAAAATTGAGACGATCATCCCGATGTTGCTCGAGCGTGATGAACCAATAACTGTTCTTGACGCCAACAATCAAGCAATAGGTGTCGTTAATCGCGCGAGTGTTGCAAACATTTTGCAAGCCGAACAAAAATGAAGCGCCGATTAAGCGGTCTGTTTGTCTTAATAATTCTTGCTCAGACTTTGGGTACACGTGGGTTTCCTGATTCGCTAAACATCGGTCTTGCCGAACCGATCACAAATCTTCAGTCGTGGGTTCGAAAAAATCGCAACGATCATTGGATGTTCGAATTCATTTTGAATCCGTTTATTTCAGTCGTCAACTTCGGCCTCGATTCAGTCGAGTCGGTGTTCACCTGGTTGCCGTGGTTCGTGCCAGCAATAATTGTGTTCGCAGTTGTCGCGCGCACGCGCCGATGGGGTGTCGCTACTTTTGCGGCTCTAGCCGTTGTCTACCCGGGTCTCGTGGGCGTGTGGTCTGAAAGCATCGTCACAATTTCGCTGATGGCAGTTGCTGTTTTCATCTGTGTGTTAATCGGTGTGCCACTTGGTGTGTTGGCGGCGTTAAAGCCACGCGTTGAAGTTGCGCTGCGCCCGATTCTGGACGGCATGCAGACAGTGCCCGCGACCGTGTATTTGATCCCCATTGTTTTGTTTTTTGGCATCGGCCCAGCACCAGCGGCAATCGCAACCGTGATTTATGCGTTGCCACCAATGGTTCGACTCACGGCGCTTGGCATTCAACAAGTGCCAAAGTCGGCGGTTGAGGCCGCGCAAATGTTCGGCGCAACCAAGCGTCAGATTTTGGCAAAGGTGCAACTGCCACTTGCCGTGCCCTCAATAATCACGGGTATCAATCAAACCGTGATGATGGCGCTCGGCATCGTCGTTATCGCAACATTGGTCGGCGCCGGTGGTCTCGGCCAAGAGATCAATCAAACTGTTCGTCGTCTCGAACCCGGTCGCGGGCTGGTCGTCAGCCTTGCCGTTGTCGCGGTTGCGCTCGTGCTCGACCGTGTCAGCATGTCCCTTGTTTCAACGCCTGGGGCACAACGAGTCAGAGTTAAACGCAACACCCTATATATGTCGCTAATTGGTCTCGCACTCGCCGCAGTTGTCGGCCGGTTGTTGGGTTGGGTTGAGTTTCCGTTTTCGTGGGGTACTTCGTTCGCCGACCCGATCGACACTGGCTTCAAATGGTTTCGCACAACTTTTAATGTCATCACTCGGCCGTTCAACGATTTTATCGTGCGTGAAATTCTCGTTCGCGCGCAAACACTGTTCAACGAGACGATCACTTGGCAGGCGGTTGTCGCCGCCGCGGCGGCTTTTGCGTTTTATGTCGCTGGTTGGAAGATGTCTCTATTTACCGCGTGCGGCGTCACATTTATCGGTCTGACGGGCAGATGGCTCGACGCGGTCGACACACTCACGCAAACGATCGTCGCCGTGTTTATTTCGATTCTGATTGCGCTGCCGATCGGCATCTGGCTTGGCCGTCGCCCACGCATCGAGGCGATCATCGCGCCAGTGCTTGATGCGTTTCAAACAATTCCAAGTCTTGTTTATGCAATTCCATTCGTGATGATTTTTTCTGTCGGCCCTGTGCCGGGCATCGTCGCGGCGGTGGTCTACGCAATTCCACCAGGCATTCGTCTCACGAGTCTTGGCATCCGCCAAGTCAATAACGAATCAGTCGAGGCTGCGATTACTTTCGGTGCAACTCAGCGCCAAATATTATGGGGAGTGCGTATAAAGTTGGCGATGCCATCAATTATTTTGGCGATCAATCAAATGGTGATGATGGTTTTGGCGATGGCAATTATTTCAGGGATGGTCGGCGGCGGCGGTCTTGGCTATCGCTCGATTGAGGCTCTCACTGGTCCAGACTCGGGTCTCGGGGTAGAGGTCGGCCTGGCGATTGTGATTATGGCAACGATTCTCGATCGCTTGTTGCAGGCAACCGCGCGCCGCATGCAAGCGCCAGTCGCTGTTTAGCTATTCAAATTGATCATCACGTGCTTGATGCGCGTGTAATCGTCGAGCGCGTAAGCCGAAAGATCTTTGCCGTAGCCCGACTTCTTGTAGCCACCGTGTGGCATCTCGGCGACCATTGGTATGTGCGTATTGACCCACACGCAGCCGAAATCGAGGTTCTTGGTCATGCGCATCGCCTTGCCCAAGTCGCGTGTCCACACTGAAGAGGCGAGTGCATATTCGACGCCGTTGGCCCACTTCAAGGCTTCTTGTTCATCGCTGAACTTCTGCACGGTAATGACCGGTCCAAACATTTCGTTTTGAATCATTTCGTCGGTTTGTTTGAGATCACAAATCACCGTCGGCTCAAAAAAGTAACCAGGGCCCGAAACTTGCGAACCACCAGCGACAACTTTGGCGTGCTTTGGTGTGCGATCAACAAAGCCCTTGACTTTGCCAAGATGCGTTTCGTTGTTAAGCGGTCCGTAGAGCACATCTTCGTTTGGCTTGCCCGTCTTGGTTTTCTTGGCTTGTTCGGCGAGTGCGTCAACGAAGTCACCATAAATTTTTGGACCAGCGATCACACGCGTTGCCGCCGTGCAATCTTGTCCGGCGTTGAAGTAGCCCGTCGCGGCGATTGTTGAAACTGCAAGTTCGATGTCGGCATCGTCGAAAATAATGACCGGTGCTTTGCCACCCAGTTCAAGTTGCACGCGCTTCAAAGATTTCGCTGCCGCCTCGGCGACTTCCATTCCGGCGCGCACTGAACCGGTGATCGATGCCATGCCGGGCGTCGGGTGCACGATCATGCTTCGACCAGTGTCGCGATCGCCGCAAATCACGTTCAACACACCCGGCGGCAAAACTTGGCCTGCGATTTTTGCGAGCAGCGCAGTCGACGCTGGCGTCGTGTCGCTCGGCTTCAACACGGTCGTGTTGCCCGCGGCTATCGCCGGAATGAACTTCCATACACCCATCATCAACGGATAATTCCACGGTGCAACTTGCGCACATACGCCAATCGGCTCACGTCGTATATATGAGGTGAAGCCCGTCATGTATTCGCCGGCGCTCTTGCCTTCGAGCATTCTCGCGGCGCCTGCAAAGAAACGAATCTGATCCATCATCGGTGGCACTTCTTCGCTAAAGGTGATCGCTCGTGGCTTGCCCGTGTTTTCGATCTCGGCTTCGATCAACTCGTTCATGTTCTTTTCCATCGCGTCAGCGATGTCGTTGATCGCCTTTTGACGCACAGATGGCGTCGAATGCTTCCACGACTCGAACGCATCGGCTGCCGCCTTCATCGCGTCGTCAACATCTGCCGGGCCAGACAATGCCGCAGTCGCGTATTGCTTGCCCGTCACTGGGTCTATAACCGGGGTAGTGCGACCATCTCGCGCCGCAACTTCTTTGCCATTGATGTAGTTATTGAAAGTTTTCATGCCTAAACACTAGCCCTGCTTGTCAAATGACTGTTAACCGAATGTTCACCTGCGAAACTCCTTGCGACAAAATTGCGAAAATTACACTTTTGGCGTGGCGAATTCACACACCAATAAACCTGCGGTGCTTTTTGTCTGCGTGCACAACGCAGGGCGATCGCAAATGGCTGCAGGTTGGGTTCGTCACCTCGCACAAGGCTGCGTTGATGTTTATTCGGGTGGTTCAAACCCGGGCAAGCAACTCAACCCTGCAGCAGTCGAAGCGATGCGCGAGGTCGGCATCGATATCTCAAACGAGTTTCCGAAACCGTTCTCTGTTGAAAATATCAAAGCCGCCGACGCGGTCATCACGATGGGTTGCGGCGATGAATGCCCAATTTTTCCGGGCAAGCGCTATGAAGATTGGGCGCTTGAAGACCCAGCGGGTCTCGGCGTCGACGCAGTGCGACCGATTCGCGACGAGATTCGCCGCCGTGTAGTAGAACTACTCAACGACCTCAGCATCGAAACGAAATAAAACTATGCAACTGACGAATCTCACGAAACGACTTTTCGCCGAAGGGCTCGGCACGGCACTGTTGATCATTTCAGTCGTCGGCTCGGGCATCATGGCGACAAATCTCACAGAAGATGTCGCGCTACAACTTCTCGCCAACGCAGGTGCAACAGTCGGTGCGCTGATCGCACTCATTTTGATGTTCGGTCCGATCTCGGGTGCGCACTTCAACCCAGTCGTCACCGCCGCAACTTGCATTTTTGACGCGCGACCATGGCGCGAGTTCTTGCCATATGCAGTCAGCCAAACAATCGGCGGCATCATTGGCGCCGCAATCGCCAACTCGATGTTTAGTCTCGACATTCTTGGGCCATCGACAAAAATTCGCGAAGGCTCGGGCATTTTGCTTGGTGAAGTTGTTGCCACCATTGGCTTGTTGCTTGTGATTTTTTTAATCGCACGCGGTCCGCGACCCGAGTCGGTGCCAGTTGCCGTAGGTGTATGGATAGGTGGCGCCTATTGGTTCACGTCGTCGACATCTTTGGCGAACCCTGCCGTGTCGATCGCCCGTAGTTTCAGCGAATCGTTCGCGGGCATCGCGCGCGAATCGGTGCCGATGTTCATCGTCATGCAAATAATCGGCCTCGTAATCGCCACGCTGATCTTGTCGGCGTTCATCAACCGCAAGCCGGCTAGCTGACTAGTTGGCTAGAGCGCAAAAGAGCGAGGCTTGAAGGATATCAATCTGAAGTTGACTGGTGTTACGTTTCCCAATACAAGAAAGTTTTAAATTTAACGCTTCGCGATGAAGTCGGAAACAAGATCGACCAACAATCCCCAAATCGGTTTGGGCATATCATGCCCCATGTCGTCAACTAAAACCAACTTCGCGTTGGGGATAATCTCTGCCGTGCGCTGGCCAGCCAAAGGAGTAATCAAAGTGTCGTCTTTGCCATGAATCACCAGTGTCGGGGTTTTTATCTTCGAAATTTCATCGAGGCGTGGAGTTAGGGCAAATATTGCCGCAAATTGTCGCGTGACACCTTGCGGATAGTAACTTCGATCAAAATCACGTGCGGCGATTCGCTTCGAAATTTCGTCACTTCGATACTTCTTCGACTGAAATATCTGATAGATAGTTGAATGAGCAATGAAACCTTCTCGGTCTGAGGGTGGCACTGATAACAAAATGCTCAAAGCATCTGGGGCTGGAAGGGCAGATTCAAGTTCTGACCCCGACATCACCGAAATCAACTTTTGAACTCGCGTCGGGTGATCTAGTGCCATAACTTGAGCGATCATGCCGCCCATCGAAGCGCCATAAATATATGCCTGTTCAATATTTAGGTAGTCAAGTAATCCGACAGCATCATTGGCCATATCTGCAAGCGTGTAGGGCACCGCTGGTATCGGCTCTTTCATGAGCGCGGCCATGAGCACAGCTGCCGCGTCAACTTCAACTCCATCAAATTTTGTTGACAATCCACAGTCACGATTATCAAAACGGATCACGAAAAGATTTTTCGCGGCGAGCATCTGGCAGAACTCTTCTTCCCAAACCACTAATTGTGCGCCGTATCCCATTATCAGTAGAAGTGCTGGGTTTTTAGGATCGCCGAACGTGTCGTATTCAAGCTCGATTGTTGATGAGATCTTTGCGCGTGCGATTACCCCATTCTTATCGCTTTATCATCGCTAGTCAATCAGGGGATCGTTAGTTGAAAGGAAAGTGATAATTTGGAACTAACCTGTTCATTGTGGCGAAGAAAAAAAAGTCTGAAATTGAGTGGCGCTCGGAGTGTCCGATCGCATCTGGACTCGACATACTTGGCGACAAGTGGTCGTTGCTGATTGTTCGAGATCTTTTCATTTGCCGAACTCGCACCTACTCAGAATTCTGCGAATCACCAGAGAAAATTGCGACGAATATTCTTGCCAACAGATTAAAACTTCTCACCTCCATGGGCGTCATCGAGCGAGTAGATGTCGATCGACCTGCCCGAAACAACGCCTATCGCCTCACTAAAAGTGGCAAAGAGCTGCGGAAAGTTTTGGAAGCACTCGGAGAATGGTCGTATACAAATTTAAGAGAGTCACATCCCGACATAATCAGCATTGACACGGCAATTGAATTGCTTAAGACAAGTCGAGCAACTAAATCATCTTTAAACGCATAAGTTGCGGTCAGATTGTGTTGCGCTTCTGACTAGGTTGACTCGTCTATATTGCGTGTAATATTCATCAATGACGCTTCAACATAAACCAGGCACAAGTTGGAGTGATGTCTACCGAAGGGCTCGTTTGATTGCGCCCGAGGCTTTTGAAACTGATCGCATCGCCAACTTGCTTGGTGGTGAGTGGTGTTTCGTTGGTGAAACTCGGCCACACGCTGTGGCAATTGATGCAACATTGATTCCTGGTCCG
>JAQCDY010000071.1 GCA_027729785.1 Actinomycetota bacterium
GCGCGTGTTGCTCGCCGATCTGCCTCTCGACAAGGTGACGACATCAATGACGATTAACTCGACAGCGGCGGTGCTGTTGTTGCTTTACGAATTGGTGGCCGAAGAGCGCGGCGTTGCGTCAACCGAAATTTCTGGGACGATTCAAAACGACTTGTTGAAAGAATACATTGCTCGCGGAACATATATTTACCCGCCGCGACCGTCGATGCGAATTATTACGGATATTTTTGCATATTGCGCCAAGCACGTTCCGAAATGGAACACGATCTCAATCTCGGGATATCACATTCGCGAGGCGGGTTCTAGTGCCGTGCAAGAACTCGCGTTTACTTTGTCCAATGCGATTGCCTATGTTCAGGCGGCGGTCGACTCGGGGCTGGATGTCGACGATTTCGCGCCACGCTTGAGTTTCTTTTGGAACGGGCACAATAATTTTTTTGAAGAAGTTGCCAAGTTTCGCGCCAGTCGTCGAATGTGGCACGAAATTATGTCGAAACGATTTGGTGCAAAAAACCCAGCCAGTTTGTTGATGCGATTTCACACGCAAACTGGCGGTTCGACGCTCACGGCACAACAACCGCAGAACAATATCGTGCGAGTTGCCGTGCAGAGCATGGCTGCCGTGTTGGGTGGTACGCAAAGTTTGCACACCAATGGTTTTGACGAGGCACTGAGTTTGCCGACCGAAGATGCGGCACGCATTGCGTTGCGAACGCAACAAATCATCGGCTACGAGAGTGGCGTCACCGACACGCCTGATCCATTGGCTGGTTCTTATTACGTCGAGTCGTTGACAAATGAAGTCGAGCGACTGGCCTGGGAGTACATTGAACGTATCGAGCAAATGGGTGGCGCGGTGCAGGCTATTGAGTCGGGGTTTCAGGTTGGCGAAATTGAAGAGTCGGCGTATGCGTATACGAAGTCGATCGATGACGGTTCGCGTGTTTTGGTAGGGGTGAATAAGTTCGTCGCCGAGTCAGAACCAAAATTCGTGCCGAAAAAAGTTGATCCAGAACTTGAACGAAGCCAAATCGCCCGGGTTGCAAAGTTGCGCGCCTCGCGCGACCAACACGCGGTGACTTTGACGCTTGACAAGTTGAAGAGCGCGGCACGAGCAAGCGACAATCTGTTGTATCCGATGAAAGATGCTTTGCGTGCCAACGCCACCCTTGGTGAAGTTAGCGATGTATTACGTGAGGTGTTTGGCGTCTATCAGCCAAGTTGAGAATTTTGGTGTCGTGAAGCGATGTGCTTTGCCGCACGATCAAGCGAATTAGCTCGCAATTATTTTGATTTTTGCTGGTGGGCGTTCAATGGCTGGGGCTTGGCGTTCGGGATGGCCTAGGTAGATCATCGCCGTGATGTGTGTGCCAGTTTTGAACTCACAGAAGTTTGCAACATCGCCGTTGACGCCTTTCGGGCAACTTGACCAAAAACTCGCCAGACCGAGCGAGGTTGCGCCAAGCAGAATGTTTTGGATGCCAGCTGAAACTGCATCGCGATTTTCTTCGGTGCGTAACTGGGTGTCGCCTTGCTCTGTGCCGACGATCAAAATAACTGGTGCGCGCTGAAACTTGGTGCGGGCTTTAGCAACTTTCTCGGGCTTGTCGCCTTCGCGTGCCATCGCATCGGCAACGCAGTTGCTCAAGCGTTCGCGGGCGTCACCAGTTACGGCAGCGAACATCCACGGAAATGTGAGCTTGTGGTTTGGCGCCCACATTGCGAGTTCGCAGAGTTTTTCGAGCACGCCCGCGTCCAACGGGCGATCTTTGTCGACCATCATGTCTGTGCGCCGCGCCCGCACTAGTTCTCGCAACCCTTCAAAATTCATATCGAGCTTTCTGTCTAGTGCGCAATATGTGCGCGGATGCGTGGATGGAAAAGTCGGATAACTTTTGTGGCGCGATTGAGTTGACGTTGAGTTCTGGCATTTCGCCGGCTCAGTAATTGCCCCAGTTCGAGAATTTGATTGGTCAATTCAAAGTGTATAGAACTGTTCTTTTTGCAGGCATTGCCAAGACGAAGTAACAGATCACCACGCTCATAAACGGCGCAGATCGTTGCGAACTTGCTAATCGTCGACGCGTCGCTCGACTCAGCAACTTTTTCGGGGGCTCGCATAAAAAGTGCATCGCTGAATGTTGCTTGGCCCAAACCGTTGTAAGCGTCTGGCGACCACCGATAAATATAAGTGAAGTCGATGAACTCGAGACCTACTTTTCGTAAAAACGAAAAGACTTGGTCAAATAATGGTTGACCCTTGTATAGTTCGCAGAACTCGACTTCTATGTCGATCGCCAAAGCATGCTCGAGACTTTTGGTCGAACCATGCATCACGTCTAGTTCGGCGCCTTGAACATCAAGTTTGATTACATCGAAAGTCGTATTGAGTTGTTGTGCGATTCGATCTACTGTTTCGCATGGCATTGTTACTTTGCCGACGATGTCGTGACGCTCTGGCTCGGGAAATAAATCGGTGAACTGACTATTTGGTTCGTAGATCGACGAAACCATTGGCTTACGACAGAGATTTAAAGTTACTTCACCCACGGAGTGCCAGAGGGCTTTGGTGATTAACGTTTCTGAGTTGTATGACGACGAGCTGTTTGAAGTGAGCACGCTTGTTGACGATCGTGAGTCTGGTTCAACTGCAAAGTAGTTGATGTGTTTTTTGAAAACATCCCAGCGATCGTATGCGCCTTGGGCAGCGCCTATATCTAGTAGCGAGATGGTGGTTGAACCGATTATTTTTTGAACAAGCGAAGCTTGTTGTTTGTCAAAAGATGAAGTTGCGAGATTTTTGATCGCCTGTTTCAAGCTTGACATGGGACAATTTTTAGTTTTTGTGGAGGGCCGAGTTGAGGCCGCCCCAAGAGCCGGTGCGTTGTGATGCTTCGACGGCGCCAGATTGGCTGTTGCGACGGAACAGCAAATTGTTGGCACCAGAAAGTTGGCGGGCTTTGACGATCGTCGCATCGGGAAGTTTGACCAGCGTGCCACCTGTGACATAGAGCCCAGCTTCGATGATGCAATCGTCGCCGAGGCTGATGCCAAGACCGCTGTTGGCGCCGAGTAGACAACGCTTGCCAACGCGGATGACTTCTTTGCCACCACCTGAAAGCGTGCCCATGATCGAGGCACCACCACCGATGTCTGAACCGTCGTCAACAATGACGCCCGCAGAAATTCGACCTTCAACCATTGATGTGCCGAGCGTGCCGGCATTGAAATTGCAGAAGCCTTCGTGCATCACGGTTGTGCCTGGCGCAAGATGTGCGCCAAGCCGAACTCGCGAAGCATCGGCGATGCGCACGCCACTTGGCATCACATAGTCGGTCATGCGCGGAAACTTGTCGACGCCATGAATCGTCAGATGTTCGCCACGACGGCGCATGTTGAAAGTGACTTCATCAATTAGATCGACTGGCACGGCGCCAAGGGATGTCCAGGCGACGTTTGTTAGCAGACCAAAAATTCCATCAAGATTCATTGAATTTGGCAGAGTCAAACGATGCGACATCAGGTGCAGGCGCAAATATGCGTCTGCTGCGTCGCGCGGCGATGTGTTCGTGTCAATCGAAATATTGACGGGCACAATGCCAACACCACGACGTGGATCGGTGTGGGCCTCGGGCAAAGATGACAAAAGCTCTGCAGGCGTGCTCTCGCCCCAGCCAAGTTTGCGAAAAAAGACGTCTAGCACCGAATCGTCGGGTGCCACCGTGGCGACGCCGACGCCCCATGCAAATTTAGTAACGCTCATTATTCGAACACCTCTGGTCGCAATGTTGGAAATAAGATCACATCTTTGATGCTCGTCGCACCGCTCAAAAGCATAACGAGTCGGTCAATGCCGACGCCGAGGCCACCGGTTGGCGGCAGACCAAATTCGAGCGCTCGCAAATAATCTTCATCAATCGTGCCCGCCTCGAGGTTGCCAGCTGCTTTTGATTTTGCCTCTTCGGTAAATCGTTCGCGTTGTTCGATCGGATCGTTTAATTCAGTAAAGCCGTTTGCCAGTTCGTGCGTGCCAACAAACAATTCGAACCGCTCCGTCAAGAATGGATCGTTGCGGTCGACGCGGGCGAGTGGTGAAATTTCAACCGGATGACCTGTAACGAATGTCGGCTCGATCAAAGTTGACTCGGCTTTCTCGGCAAATATCTCTTCGATGATTCGCCCCGATCCCCAACGTGTTTCACAATGGACGTTATGTTTTTTGGCGATCGCCCGCAACGAGTCAACCGATTGTGACGGGTGAACCTTTTCGCCGACGGCTTCGCTAGCGAGATCAATCATTCGAACGCGACGCCAAGGTTTGGCGAGATCACACTCGGTGCCACGAATATTTACGGTCGTCGTGCCAAGCGCATCTTGGGCCGCATTGCGAATTAGCTCCTCGGTGAGATCCATTACATCGGTGTGGTCGGCAAAAGCCTGGTATGACTCCATCATCGTGAACTCTGGATTGTGACGAGTCGATATGCCCTCGTTGCGAAACACCCGACCGATTTCAAATACGCGCTCCATGCCACCAACGATCAGTCGTTTTAAATGCAGTTCAAGTGCGATGCGCAGGAACAATTGCATGTCCAGCGTGTTGTGGTGTGTAAGAAATGGGCGAGCTTGCGCTCCGCCGGCTTCAATATGCAAGACCGGAGTCTCGACTTCGATGTAGTCGCGCTCACGCAGTGTGCGGCGAAAACTAGCGATTGTTGCATGCCGCACCTCAAACACCCGGCGTGCTTCGTCGTTGACGATGAGATCGGCGTATCGCTGGCGGTATCGCGTGTCGATATCGGTTAATCCATGAAATTTGTCAGGGAGTGGTCGCAATGACTTTGAGAGCAATTCAACCGCAGTTACTTTGATTGAGAGTTCGCCTTTGCGTGTCGTCATGACAACACCATGAGCACCAACCCAGTCGCCGAGATCCAAATTATTGATCGCGTCGAACTGCGCGTCGCCAACTATTGCCTTTGAAACAAACAATTGAATCTCTGCACTTCGATCTTTGATCGTGATAAAAATCAACTTGCCTTGGTCGCGCTTGAGCATGATGCGGCCAGCGACCGCGGAGACTGTTTCGGTTTCAGAGCCAGCCTCAAGCGAGGCAAAAATTTCACGCAACTGACCGAGTGTGTGCGTGCGATCAAAACGATAGGGATACGGGTTTGAGCCCGAATTTCTCAGTTCATTTACCGCATTCAGACGACGCGAGCGTTCAATAGCAAAACCGCTATTGCCTTCAGCCCGAGACTCTTCATCCATTTTTTTCTGGCTGGCTGGTTTTTCTGTCACTTTTCTCGCTTCATAAAAAGGCTTTGCTGATGTTCAACTGTAATTCAACGCAGCGGCTGGTTACGAAGAGGTTATTCAATTACCAGCAATACATCGCCACTGCCGACCGTGTCGCCAGCCTTGCAATTGATTTTGGTAACTGTGCCTGCTTTGTCGGCTTGAATCTGGTTTTCCATTTTCATTGCCTCAAGTATGAGAACAGCGTCACCTTGAGCGACGCTCTGACCTTGAGTCACCAGAACTTTGATTACGGTGCCTTGCATTGGTGCGGTGATCGTGCCGCTTGTTGCCGTCGACTGAGTCGCGCCACGAGATGCCGAACGAGTCTTTGGCGCAGGCTGACCAACGCCACCAGCGGGCGGGACCCAAACTTTGACGTCAAAACGTTTGCCGTTGACTTCGACAACCGTGCTCTTTTCGACGAGACCGTCATTGTTGGCTTTTGTTTCGCCGGTCGTTGAGACGATTTTTGAGAGATCAAGTTTCTCTTCAACCCATTTAGTTGAATGTTTCGTGGCGGCAAAATCTGGATGACGCAAGATCGCGAGGTCGGCTTCGATCGTTGTGTGTAGGCCTTCAATTTTTGTTTCTTCAAGGGCGCGAATTGTGCGGGCGATCGCCGACTCACGATCTTTGCCCCAGACAATAAGTTTGCCGACCAAGTTGTCGTAATACTGACTGACCGTGTCACCAGACTCGTAACCGCCGTCGAAACGAACACCGAAACCGTCGGGTGTCGTGAGTTTGGTGATTGTGCCAGGTGATGGCAAAAACTTGCCGCCAGTCGGATTCTCGGCGTTGATGCGAACTTCAATTGCATGTCCGCGCCGAGCCGCCAAAACTTGTTTTTGATTCATCGGCAATTTTTCGCCAGCGGCAACTCTGATTTGCCACTCAACAAGATCGATGCCAGTGATCAATTCTGTTACGGGATGTTCGACTTGAAGGCGAGTATTCATCTCAAGAAAGAAAAACTCTTCATCTTGATAAATGAATTCGACCGTGCCCGCGTTGAAGTAACCGACTGCCTTTGCAGCTTTAACGGCGGCGGCGCCCATTGCGTCTTCGACGCCATCTGGTAGGGCCGGTGCCGGGGCTTCTTCAATTAGTTTTTGGTGGCGTCGTTGTGCCGAGCAGTCGCGTGACGAGACCCAGACGACGTTGCCATGGGTGTCGCCGACAAGTTGGATTTCGATGTGGCGTGGCCACGAGAGATATTTTTCGACATAGATTTCATCCCTTCCAAAAAATGCCTTTGACTCACGTTGGGCAGACTCCATTGCTTCTTGCACGCTCTTTTCGTCGTGCACGACTTTCATCCCACGACCGCCACCTCCGAACGCTGCTTTGATCGCCACGGGGTATCCATGACTCTTCGCGAATTTGGAAATTTCACTGGCACTTTTCAAAAATTCAGTCGTGCCAGGCACGATTGGTGCGCCGCCGCGGAGAGCGGCTTTGCGCGAGGACACCTTGTCGCCCATTTCGACTATTGCTGCAGGTGGTGGTCCGATGAAAGCCACACCCATGTCGGTAATAGTTTTTGCAAAGTCGGCGTTCTCGCTGAAGAAGCCGTAACCAGGGTGAACGGCGTCGGCGCCGCTGCGCTTAATCGCATCGATGATCGCATCCGTTTTGAGATAACTTTCAGCCGCGGTCTGACCGCCAAGGGCGAACGCCTCGTCGGCGAGTCGCACGTGCAGTGCGTTGCGGTCGAGTTCGCTATAAACAGCAACGGTGGCGATGCCCATCTCGCGGGCGGTGCGAATGACCCGTACTGCAATTTCGCCACGATTGGCGATCAGGATTTTCTTAAGCACGGGGTACTATTCTCGCCGATGGCAAGCACGGATAACAACTGGCAAAACCCAGCACTGGCAAATATGCCAAACAACTGGAGTGTGCAAAGGGTTGCCGAGACGGGCAGCACAAACGCCGACCTTTATGCGAATGCCCAGCGTGGCGCCGAACATCACAGCGCGCTGATGGCCGACAGTCAGACTGCGGGGCGCGGTCGACTTGATCGAACATGGGAAGCCAAGTCCGGGGCGAACTTGCTCGTGTCGTTACTGTTTCGTGAGTCTCATCTTGATGTTTCAGTTTGTCAGAGGATTGTTGCTGTGTCGGCTGTGCGGGCTTGCCGAAAGTTCTTGGCCGAGCCTGCGGCAAAGAGCGCGTCGATCAAATTGAAATGGCCGAATGACTTGTTGCTGAGTGAAAAAAAGTTCGGCGGCATGTTGAGCATCGCTGATGTCGGGCAAACTTTTATTGTCGTCGGCGTCGGCGTCAATATCTCTTGGGCGCCCGACTACGCGGCAAAACTCAAAGATCTGGCCGTGTCAAGTTCGCTCGAGCCAGTCGATTTATTGCGGGTGCTACTTGAGCAGGTGAACTTTGTTGAATTGTTGTCTAGTCAGCAATTGCACGATGAATACGTCGGTTCGTTGTCGACGCTCAATAAGTTGGTTCGAGTCGAG
>JAQCDY010000072.1 GCA_027729785.1 Actinomycetota bacterium
GCTTGAGCGTCAATTTCGCAACCTATATAAGAGGTCAGTTCGTCTGACCGGCCCAACCGGTGAAAACCTTTTGCGTCTTCTCGAGTTGCGACTTGACAACGTGGTTTATCGCGCAGGTTGGGCAGCATCACGCCCACAGGCACGCCAGTTTGTGAGTCACGGCTTGATCAAAGTTGATGGCAAGCGAGTAGATATTCCGTCATACACATTGCAAAAGGGTGAAGTCGTGACGTTGTCGCCAAAGGCCGACAACATGATCGTCATTCAGCACAATATCGACACGCTAGACCGCAAGGTTGTGGCGTGGCTTGATGTTGCCGAAGCAGGCAAGCAAGTCACCGTGCGTGAGTTGCCTGTTCGCGAGCAAATTGATGTGCCTGTGCGAGAACAATTAATCGTTGAGCTTTATTCGAAGTAACCCCAAAATATAACGGTCAGAGGAGAAATCATGCTTGTAATCCAGCGCCCAACAGTCGAACCAATCGGCTCACCAGAGAACAATCGTCAAAAGTTTTCGGTTGGTCCACTCGAGCCAGGTCTTGGCCACACAATGGGCAACTCGTTGCGCCGAATGTTGCTGTCATCGATTCCTGGTGCGGCGATCACCTCGGTGAAGTTCGAGTCGGCATTGCATGAGTTCGACACGATTGAGGGTGTTACACAAGATGTGACCGAGATAATTCTCAATTTGAAAGACATCGTGTTGCAGTCGACATCAGAAGATCCGATCGTTTTGAGTGTTGATGTGCGAGGCCCATTAGACCTCACGGCCGGTGACATTCAGTGTCCACCAGAAGTAGAAATTCTCAACAAGGCACAAAAGATTGCCACGCTTTCGGCCAAGGGCAAACTCGTGTTTGAACTCACCGTCGAGCGCGGCAACGGCTACATGTCGTCAGACCGCGATGGTGCTCGCAAGACGATCGGCATCATCCCGATCGATGCGATCTTCTCGCCGATTCGTCGTGTGACTTTCGAAGTTGTGCCGACTCGCGTTGAGCAGTCGACGAACTATGACAATTTGATAATCGACATCGAGACTGATGGTTCGATCACACCGGTTGACTCGCTTGCCTCGGCAGGCGCAACATTGCGATCGCTTGTAGATCTTGTGGCGAACCTCACCGCAGAGCCAGTTGCACTTGAACTTGGTGAAGTTTCGGGCTACTCAAGCGGCGCAGGCGACCTGGACATGGCAATCGAAGATCTTGACTTGTCGGAGCGCCCTCGCAACTGCCTGAAGCGCGGCCAGATCAACACAATCGGCGAGTTGCTGATTCATTCAGAAGAAGATTTGATGAACATCACCAACTTCGGCCAGAAGAGCCTCGACGAAATCAAGCAGAAGCTTGATGAGCGCGGGCTTTCACTTCGCGTCTGAGTGCACGAGATATTCAACGAATTTAAATAAGGAGACGATTCAATATGCCAGGTAGACCACGTCGCGGACCAAGTTTTGGTGGTAGTTCATCGCACGAAAAATTGATGATGGCCAACTTGGCATCGTCATTGTTCGCTGCCGAAGGCATCGTGACAACCGAGTCAAAAGCCAAAGCTCTTCGCCCGATCGCCGAAAAGTTGATCACCAAGGCAAAGAAAGCACAGGGTACCAGTCCGATGCGCGTACACCGCATCCGACAAATACAGAGCTACCTGCGCGACAAAGAAATGACCAACAAACTTGTCAACGTCGTTGCCCCGAGATATTTGGAGCGAAATGGTGGATACTTGCGAATTATGAAGCTTGGTCCACGCCATGGTGACAACGCACCAATGGCGCGCATCGAACTGATCTAGTCAAAATAAAACCGATGCGTCGAGCGCGCTTGGTTGTTGCCTATAACGGAGAACCATTTCATGGTTTTGCGATTAACCCGAAAGTTGCGACGGTTGCGGGCACGCTCGGTGGGGCATTAGAGAAGATTTTTCAGACCCCGATACCCCTGGTGTCGGCTGGTCGAACCGACGCCGGTGTTCACGCAACTGCCCAGGTGATTAGTTGCGATGTTGCTGCCGACTGTGACCTGGCGACTTTGCGCAAGCAACTGAACTCGATGTGCGGTCCAGAAATAATCGTTAAAGATATTGCCTGGGCGTCGAGTGACTTTCACGCCAGGTTTTCGGCGATCTGGCGCCACTATCAATATTTTGTTTACAACGCCGACTTTCCAGACCCGTTCAAGGTCGCGTCCTCGTGGCATGTGATTGCGCCGCTGAATCTGCATGCGATGCAGTTGGCGTGCGACCCGATAATTGGTACCCATGATTTTTCGGCGTTCTGTCGTCGGCCCAAACCAGACAACGATCCAGATCTTGAGGGCCCAGAACTTGCAGATGGTTCTGGCGAAATCGTGCGCGAGAAGTCGTTGCGTCGCTGTGTGATGCAGGCGAGTTGGCGTGAGGTCGGCGAGTCGATGTTTCGTTTTGATATTCGGGCGAATGCGTTTTGTCATCAGATGGTTCGTTCGCTCGTCGGAACTTTTGTCGAAATTGGATCACGAAAGCGCCCGAGTAGTGACATGATGGCGTTGATTCGTTCTCGGGATCGAGCAGAGGCTTCGCAACTAGCCCCGCCACAGGGTCTGTTTTTGACCGAAGTCGGGTATCCGAGTGATGTCACCTGAGGCAATAACCCATATTTTTGTGGGGCTAATTGTGATTTAAAGGGTTTCGGCCCTATCCTTACTAGGCCGTTAAAACGAGTGTGTAATGCATTCTGGCTAGAACAACATTTTTTAAGGAACTTTCAATGCGTACCTATTCAGCAAAAACGACCGACGTGCAGCGTGCCTGGCACATCATTGATGCCGAAGGCCTTGTGCTGGGTCGTCTCTGCACCGAAGTCGCAACTTTGCTGCGTGGCAAACACAAGCCGATGTACACACCAAGCATGGACACAGGCGATCATGTTGTGATTATCAACGCATCAAAGATCGTGCTCACCTCGGGCAAGGCAGATCGCGAGATGGTTTATGACTATTCGGGTTACCCAGGTGGTCTCAAGTCTGAGACTTATGCAAACTTGCTAGATCGCAAACCGGGCGACGCAATTCGTCGTTCGATTCGGGGCATGTTGCCAAAAGGTTCACTTGGTCGACAGATGCTCAAAAAATTGCAGGTTTATCCAGGTGCAGAACATCCGCATGCAGCGCAATCACCAAAAGTGTTTGAACTTCCGCACGCCAAGGCTCGTTGAGTCGCAGAAAATTCAGAAAAAGGAACTAACTCGTGGGAACAAAGCCATTAACTCAGACAACAGGTCGTCGCAAGAACGCAGTTTGCCGTGCGCGACTTCGACCAGGTACTGGTGTTGTAAAAATCAATGATCGTGCGTTTGCCGAATATTTTCCGTCAGAAGTGCAACGCAACTCTTCGACTGAAGCATTGCGAATTACCAACACCGAGTCAAGTTACGACATCGATGCCGACATTGTTGGCGGCGGAATAGCCGGTCAATCTGGTGCGTTGCGCATGGCGATCGCGCGAGCACTTGTTGAACTAGACCCAGCACAAAGACTGGCTCTGAAGAAGGCAGGCTTGTTGACTCGCGATTCACGTCGCAAAGAGAGCAAGAAGTACGGTCTCAAAAAAGCGCGCAAAGCGCCACAGTACACAAAGCGCTAATTCGTCTTTGCAACGCATGGCTTTTGCCGTGCGAATTTCTATTTTCAATAATCGTTTGCAACACTCTTTGTTACGACAAGGCATTGGTGATTAGATGTTGACATTTGGTACAGATGGGGTTCGTGGAGAATTCGGCAAAGAACTGACCGAGACTTACGCAGCCGGCCTCGTTGCCGTGGTGGCGCAGGTTTTGGGGTGCAAGAAAGTTGTGATTGGTCGAGACACGCGTGAATCGGGTGTGTTGCTCGAAACGGCCATTGCCGCAGCACTGATTTCGCGTGGCGTAGAGGTGCAGTTGATGGGCGTTGCCCCGACGCCAGCGATCGCGTTTGCCGCACGACAGCACGATGTAGTGGCGATTGCAATTACCGCTTCACACAACTTGTATCAAGACAACGGATTAAAGATTTTTGGTGCCGGTGGACGCAAACTTTCTGATGCCGACCAACAGCGCATTGAGCGCGAATTGGTGGCAGGTACCCAAATCGCGGGCAGTGCGACAGGTGCCGGCACAACGAGCGTGGCGCGACCAGAACTGTTGCAAGAGTATTGCGACTGGCTGGTTGGTTCGATGCAGCCAGATGCGTTGAAGAATTTGCATGTCGCCCTTGATTGCGCCAACGGTGCATACAGCAGCGTTGCGCCCAACGTGTTGACAAAACTTGGTGCCACGGTGACGACGATAAACGCGACACCAGATGGCAGAAACATAAATTCGCAGTGTGGAGCAACCCACCCCGCGATGCTGAGCGAGGTTGTCAAAAATGTCGGCGCACACTTTGGTGTTGCTTTTGATGGTGACGGAGACCGATTGATTGCAATTGACGGAAACGGCGAGATCGTGGACGGCGACCATTTGCTGGCGATTAGCGCACTTGAAATGAAACAGCAGGGAACTTTGCGGAACAACAAAGTTGTCGTGACGGTTATGACCAACATCGGCTTTCACCAGGCGATGAAGCAAGCAGAGATTGAAGTAGTCACGACCCCGGTCGGTGACAGATCGGTTTTGATCGCCCTTGAACATGGTTCGCTTTCGTTGGGTGGCGAGCAAAGCGGACACATTATCTATCGTGATTTGGCGACAACCGGCGATGGTTTGCTTGCGGCGTTGAGACTCGCTTCGTTGATCGTTGGTTCAAAAAAATCGCTGAGCGAGATCGCCAGTCAAGCAATGACTAGTTTTCCTCAGGTGTTGGTCAACCTTCGCGTCAGCAGACGAATTGAAGACATAGATCAACTTTTCAAAAACGAGATCGCAATGGCCGAGAAATCGCTCGGAGGAGTCGGTCGCGTTTTGGTGCGTGCAAGTGGAACCGAGCCGATGGTGCGGGTGATGGTTGAGGCACCGCAACAACAGATGGCTGAGACGGTGGCTGCAACATTGGCCGATGCGATAACTGCGCGACTCGGCTGATAGCGATGCGAAAGTAGACTAGAAATTATGTGCGGAATTATCTGCGTGTTGAGCCGTAAGACTCGACGAGCCACCCCAACCGCCAAAGAGATCTTGGCTCTGTTGGATGCCGCTTTAGACGCTGGCACCAAGAGTGACATTGACCAACTCGCCCAAGCCGTGACGACCGCCGACAAACTTTTGCGTGGCGAGGCCGGCCAGTTGTGTATGGCCGACAACCATCAGTTGATTGCCGCGATGACTTCTCGAATTGACCAACTGGATGCGATTGTCAACGCCTATGAACAGTCGGTCGAGAAATCGGCAAGTCTGCAGACTGAAACTTCACAGCATGCGCTGGACGAAATAATTCGCGCCAAAGACGCGATTTGGGAAATTCGTAACGATCGAATTCGCACGGCGAAACTCGTCGATGCATTGGCTGGGCAAGGGGCTTCGGATTCGGCACGCAGTGGATATTTTTCGATTCAGCAGGCGTTCTCGGGTTTGGATCGGCTCGAGGTTCGCGGTCGAGATTCGGCGGGCATACATGTGCTCGTATCGAATCATGGTCTGAAGGCAACTGACAAAGAAGTTAAAGCGTTACTGGCAAATCGCCGCGAAGATGCATTATTCATGTCCGGGGCGATGCGCATAACCGAGAATGCGTGGTCGTTTGTTTATAAGGCCGCCGCGGAAATCGGCGAACTTGGTGACAATACCCGTGTGATGCGCAACGCCGTGATGGCTGACGCGTTGTTGCGACTTTGTATCTCGCAACCAAATGCGCAAGTTGCAGTGTTGGCACACACCAGGTGGGCAAGCGTCGGAATCATTTCTGAACCCAATGCGCACCCCGTGAATAGCGAAGAACTTGAAGGCAAGCATGATCACGCATATTTGGTGGCGGCATTGAACGGTGATGTCGACAACCATGCTGACTTGCGAGTGCAACATGGTTTGCGCGTCGCGGGGCCGATAACAACCGATGCAAAAGTTATCCCTGCATTGGTTTCGCGAAAACTAGCGACGACCAAAAATTTGACCGACGCATTTCGTGAAACTGTCGCCCAGTTTGAGGGTTCGGTGGCGATTGCGGTCGCAGGCGCGACCGAGCCGGACAAATTGTTGCTGGCTCTGCACGGCAGTGGTCAAGGATTGTGCATTGGTCTTGCCGAGGATCGATTCATTGTTGCCAGCGAACCATACGGCGTGGTCGAAGAGACTCTCGACTATGTGCGCATGGACGGAGAGGCACTCGCCGATGTCAATAATCCGTCGAGCAGAGGTCAAGTAGTTGCCCTCTCGGCGGCCAACGCCGGCGAATTGTCCGGCATCGAGTTGGTCGCATATGACGGACGCAGAATTGATTTGACGGCTGAGAAAGTTCTGACTGCCGAGATAACCACGCGAGATATAAATCGTGGCGAGCACAAACACTTTTTGGCAAAAGAGATTGCCGAGGCACCTGAAAGTTTCCGTAAAACAATTCGCGGGCGAATCGTCGAAAACAACGGCGAGTTGACAACCGATTTGGGCGAAAAAGTGCTGCCACAATCAATTTGTGATCGGTTGGCATCTGGCGCAATTACGAAAGTTCGTGTAATCGGCCAGGGGACAGCAGCGGTTGCTGGCCAGGCACTTGCCAAGTTGCTCAACGAATTAGTCGGCATTGGCTTGAGCGCCGAAGCGCTGTTGGCCAGCGAGCTTTCGGGTTTTGGTTTACAGCTTGACATGAGCGACACGCTCGTTGTTGCGGTAAGCCAAAGCGGCACTACAACCGACACGAATCGCACCGTTGATTTGGCACGGGCGCGCGGCGCGAGTGTTCTGGCGATAGTCAATCGTCGTGGCAGTGAGCTCGCGGCGAAAGCAGATGGTGTGATGTATACATCTGACGGTCGCGACGTCGAGATGAGCGTTGCCAGCACCAAGGCGTTTTACGCGCAGGTTGCAGCCGGCGCACTTTATGCGTGTGCGTTGTCAAAAGCACTCGGCAAATCTTCTGACCGTGCGCGACATGAACTGTTGTCGGGTTTGCGCAAGATACCTGATGCACTTGTTGAAGTTTTGGCGACGCGACCAGAGATTGCGGCGGCGGCGAAACAGTTTGCGTCGTCGCGGCGCTATTGGACGGTGGTTGGCAACGGCATGAATTTGATCGCGGCCCAAGAGGTGCGGATCAAATTGTCAGAGCTTTGTTATAAATCAATTTCGAGTGACTCAACCGAAGACAAAAAACACATCGACTTGTCTTGTGAGCCGTTGATTTTTGTGTGCGCAACCGGGCTGCTCGAAGGTACGGCGTCAGACGTGGCCAAAGAGATTGCGATTTATCGTGCGCACAAGGCTTTGCCGATCGTCGTTGCGACGGCAGGCCAGACGCGCTTTGATGCCGCCGCCGCGGTGTTGTTGGTGCCGAGTGTCGAGACGAGCCTGTCGTTTATTTTGAGTGTGATGGTCGGACATTTGTTCGGCTACGAGGCAGCCCTGGCGATTGACGCATTGGCGCGACCGTTGCGTGAAGCGCGCGAAGTTGTCGAACACGCAGTTGAGCGTGGCGGTGACGCCAACAAATTGTTAGAAAAGATTCGCACCGAGTTGGGTGCGCCAGCGACACGATTTACCGATGCATTGGCTACTGGCAACTACGACGGCAACCTGGAAGCCAGCACCGCGGTGCGAATCGTGACGATGTTGCGTGACACGCTGGCCAGCGACCCGGTTC
>JAQCDY010000073.1 GCA_027729785.1 Actinomycetota bacterium
TGTCGACGCCACTCGTAGCGAGGTAAAAGATCAATTCAAACAAGCAGAGGGTTTCACACTGACATATCTTCCGTTTATTGCGAGGGCGATAGTAGAAGCGTTGGCCGAGTATCCAAAATTGAATGCCAGCATTGAAGGTGACAACTTGGTTGTGCACAATTATGTCGACCTCGGCATCGCCGTCGATCTTGAATTTAACGGACTATTGGTGCCCGTAGTACGTGGTGCCGACGGCAAGCGTCTGCGTGCAATCGCTCGCGAAATTTCAGACCTTGCAACACGAGCTCGTGCACGAAAACTTACACCCGACGAAATTCAAGGTGGCACATTTACGATTTCTAACAATGGCTCTGCAGGTTCGGTGCTAACAATGCCGATCATCAATCAGCCGCAAGTGGCGATCATGTCGACAGACGCGATCGTGCGCAAGCCGGTCGTGGCGCTTTTGAGTGACGGTTCTGAGAGCATTGCGATCCATCCAGTTGGCAACTTGGCGATGAGTTGGGATCACCGGGCGTTTGACGGTGCTTACGCCGCGGGTTTCTTATCCAAAATCAAACGAGTTCTTGAAACACAGGACTGGTCAGCGGAGCTCTAAATCGTGTCGCGCGATAAACCTGATCTTGAGTCGAGGTTGAATGTTCGGTGGCTTGGCAGAGTGCCTTATCGCGAAGCCCTCGCGGTACAGACTGCAATGTTCAAACAGTCGTCTCGTCAACATTTGTTGATGCTCGAGCATCAACATGTCTTTACATATGGGCCAAATGCTGACTTGACTAAAAACCTGAAATGCGATCCAAATCAAGTCGGCGCAGACCTGGTCAAAGTAAATCGCGGTGGCGATATCACCTATCACGGTCCTGGGCAATTAGTTGTGTATCCGATTTTGAATTTGGCACCAAAGCACGGTGTCAACGGACCAGCCGATATGCAGGCCTATGTTTCTGACGTCGAACAACTCGTGATTGACACACTTGTTCACCTTGGCGTGCAAAATGTCGGTCGCTTCACCGGTTATCCGGGTGTCTGGGTCGACGTGCAAAGTGATCAGCCGAAAAAGATTTGCGCGATCGGTGTGCGAGTTTCGCGGGGGCGCACGATGCACGGGTTCGCGCTGAATGTTTCGACAGATCTCAGTTATATGCGCGAGCACATCGTGCCGTGCGGCATCGCAGAATATCCAGTCACATCTCTAGGCGAACTCGGCTTTGAAGTTACGGTTCAGCAAGTTGCAGATGTCGTGAGTGTGCTTGCCGCGCAGCGATTTGCAGGTGGCGAAATTGATCGCCACGACGTTGCATGGTCGGCCGCGCAAGGTATCGAGCAAGTTGTGCGCGAGAGCGCAAGTGTGAAGATTTCGGCACGCAAACCCGATTGGCTGCGTCCTCATGTCAACCACGGCCCAGAAGTTCTCGCAACAAAGAAGACTCTGCGTGATTTGAATCTCGTCACGGTTTGTGAAGAAGCAGGCTGCCCGAATCTCTCTGAATGTTGGGCCGATGGCACGGCAACAATGATGGTGCTTGGCGATCGATGCACCCGCGCCTGCGGTTTTTGTTTGATTGATACACGCAAACCACTTGCACCAGATGTCAACGAACCGATGCGAGTTGCCCAAGCAGTTGCCAAAATGAAACTCGAACACGCTGTGTTGACAATGGTCGCGCGCGACGACCTCGCAGATGGTGGCATGAGCCATGTCGCACAATGCATCCGTGAGATTCGCAAGGCATCACCGATCACGCGAGTCGAGACACTTGTCTCAGACGCCAAGGGCACCGATGCGCTAGAAGTTTTGTTTGCTGAGCGCCCAGACGTTTTGAATCACAACATCGAAACTGTTGCGCGGTTACAACGACAAGTTCGTCCGTCGGCAGGATACGCACGAAGTCTTTCAGTGTTGGCACGTGCTCAGGCCGCTGGTCTTGTTACAAAGTCTGGGTTTATGTTGGGGTTGGGCGAACGACAAGCAGAGGTTGAAGCCACGTTGATTGACCTCGCCGCCGTTGGCGTGCAAATTGTCACAATCGGCCAATATTTGCGCCCGTCGGCCGAACACCTACCTGTTGCGCGCTGGGCTGAACCGGTCGAGTTCGATTTTTACAAACAGTTCGGCGAAAGTCTTGGCATCAAGCACGTCGAGGCGAGTCCGTTGACGCGTTCTAGTTACCATGCAAAGCATGCTGCAGAGCAAACAAACGACAAATCAGTTTCGGTGCAACTCGTGAGCGTGCGATGACAAACCTTACTGAGCGAAAAATTTTGCAGATCATCACGTCGCAATCAACAGTTGAAGGCGGCGGATTCAAAGTTCGTCGACCATTTCCAACGCAATATGTTGATCACATCGATCCATTTTTGTTGCTCGACGAGATGGGTCCTGCGGATTATGCGCCGCACAAAGCAGTTGGTGCACCGTCGCATCCGCATCGTGGTTTTGAAACTGTCACCTACTTATTGTCGGGCGCAATGGTGCACGAAGATTCGATCGGCACGCGCGCAGTAATCAAACCTGGTGGCGTGCAATGGATGACTGCGGGTTCGGGTGTAGTTCACAGCGAACTTCCAACCGACGACATGATGGCACTTGGTGGCCGCATGCACGGCTTTCAATTGTGGGTCAATCTTTCTGCAGATCGCAAAATGATTCCGCCGCGATATCAGGGCTATGACGCCAACGAACTTGCTCAAACACGGCTTCCAAATGGCGGTCTATTAAAAGTTGTAGCGGGCACTGTTCTTGGCGTAACTGGTCCGGTTGAAACAACAAGTCCGATGACATACGCACATGCAGCAATGCAGGCGAACGAAACCATCGAATGGACTCCCGATGTGTCGCACACGGCGCTCGTGCACGTCTTCGACGGCGAAGTCACCGTGAATGATCAAAAAGTTGTCAGCGGTCAAATGGTTGTCTTTGAGCGAAGCACCGGCACGGTAAAGATCTCAACTGATGTCGCCAATGTCGAGAGCGCGCAGGTGTTAATTCTCGGTGGTGCGCCGTTGAACGAACCAGTCGTGCGTTATGGTCCTTTCGTAATGAACACTCGTCAAGAAATCGTTGATGCAGTCAACGATTATCAGAATGGTGTGTTGGTGCGATGAGCAACAGTCTGACTTCCGGCGCACTCTACGCATCGCGCCTGGCACGAGTGCGCCAAGCGATGAAAAGTCAATCGATTGATGCGTCGTTGCTCAGCGTCGGCCATGATCTGCCATATTTGACCGGCTATTACGCAATGCCTCTTGAGCGATTGACGATGCTTGTGGTCACTCACGATGCGGTTGCGGCGCTAGTTGTGCCACGCCTTGAAGCACCGCGAGTAACGCCGCATGATGATGTTTTCAAAATTGTGCCGTGGGGTGAGACTGAAAATCCGGTTGAGATTGTCGCCAAACATTTGGGCGGCGCCAAGCGCATCGCGATCGGCGATCAAATGTGGGCGAGATTTCTGGTCGAGTTGATGGGCTTTGTCTCTGGCGCTAATTTTGTGCGCGCGGTTGATGTCGTCGGTTCAATGCGAATGGCTAAAGACGCTGACGAGATTGCAGCATTACAGGCTGCAGGTGCGGCTGTCGATCGGGTGGCTACGCAACTTCAGGCCGGTGAAATCAAATTGGTCGGTCGTACAGAAGCCCAAGTCTCGGCTGATATTTCGGCACGACTGATTGCCGTCGGACATGATGTAGTCAATTTTGCGATCGTTGCCGCTGGCGAAAATGCGGCCAGTCCGCATCATCATGCTGGCTCGCGAGTTATCAAGCATGACGAGATCGTGCTGTGCGATTTTGGTGGCACGATGAACGGCTACTGCAGCGATATCACTCGTTGTGTTTTTGTGGGCGAGCCATCGCGAAAAATCACCAGTGCATATTCGGTTTTGCACGCGGCGCAGGCTGCCGGTGTCGCCGCCGGGGTAGTCGGTGCAACATGCGAATCGGTCGATGCAGCGGCACGAAACGTTATCGATGACGCCGGATTCGGCGATTTTTTTATCCATCGAACTGGTCATGGCATTGGGATGGAAGCGCACGAAGAGCCATACATGGTGAGTGGCAACAAACTGCCGATCGCGGCGGGGCATGCGTTCAGTGTTGAGCCGGGCATTTACTTGCCGGGCAAATGGGGGATGCGACTCGAAGACATTGTCGTCGCCACCGACAACGGTCCACTGTCAATGAACAATGTGGATCATTCGTTAGTGATTTTGAATTAATGCGTCTTGACGCCGCAACTTTTTTATTGCAATGGTCGTCGGGTGGTCTTGCATTTTTATGGTTCACGTTGCGCAGCAAAGAGATTTCGCCCGGTTATTCAAAGTTGTTGCGCGCGACATATGGCGTGTTGGCGACACTTGGTGCTGTCGCAGGCTTCTATTTTGACCGCATGCTTGTTCGTGAAATCGCCGGCATCGCTGTAGCGGGCATTGCGTTCGCAACATTCGCCAAACGTGATTCGCGATTTGATTTGGTCGCAGTCGGTGCCGGCACAATTGGGTTGATCGGCTCGGTTGTCGCCAACAGTGGCGGCGTCGTCGATTTGTTGCGCGTTCTAGTTGGTGCGGCGTTCCTTGGTGCGGTCACCGATTTGATGTTGCTTGGGCATTGGTATTTGGTGCAGCCGGGTATGACACGTAAGTTGCTTAACGAATTGACCAACGCGTTGCTCGTGATTTGGCTGCTCGAAGTTTTCGTGATGATTTTGCCGACCGGCATGATCAGCGTTTTGAATGGAACAATCGATGATGGCTGGGATGGCATTCTCGGATATTTCTGGTTGGGTTGCGCCATATTGACGGGCGTGCTGGCGTTTTTCACACGCGCGGCGTTGAAAGAGCGAAGTTATTCGGCGGTGATGGCGGCGACCGGTTTGAGTTATCTGGCGATTCTCACGGCGTTTGGCACCGACCTTGTCGCCCGCGCAACTCTCACGCTCTAGCTTTCTTCAAATTTAGAGCGAGGTGAGCGGCCAGGGTTGTGTGCGCTCGACGGCGAGAGCGAGGTCGAGCAGCAACGGTTCTTCGAAATGTCTCGCCATGATTTGCATGCCAACGGGTAGGCCATCGACGAAACCGACTGGCACCGAGATGCCGGGATTGCCATAAATATTTGCGGGAAACGTCAATACGCCATTGTTGCGCGCGCCTGCGACAATGCCACCAAAAGTATCGGGTAGCGGTCCTTCGGCATTGAAAGCAATGTCAGGATTGCTCGCAGTGATGATCAAATCAACCTCGCTAAAAATTTGTGCCATGCGGTTGTTCAAGTCGATGCGTCGCTTCTCGAACTTGCCGCGCGCCTCGGTGCCATACAAGTTTTGTGTGCGCGAAACACCGTAACGAATCTCGGGCGTGAGTTGGTCGGCGCACGCCGGCCATTGATCGCCGAGTTGAAATTGAATCGCCGTCATGCCAGTGATCGACCACGCAGCACCAAGTCGCGGCAATGAAACATCAACAGAGTCGCGTCGCTTCAGGCCAGCGACTTTGATCAAGTTTTCCGCGGCACTCTCGATAATTTGCCACATCGCCGGCGACACGACACCGCCGCCAAAATTCGAAACAACCGCAACGCGCAAACCTGCCGTCGCAATAGTGCCAAGACCGGCCTCCCATCCAGAAACCTGCGGCAAACTCAACGGGTCGTGCGCTTCGTGACCGTTAGCCACATCGAACCAACGCGCGGTGTCACGCACGCTGCGCGAAACGCAACCAATCACAGTCGTCAAGTTGCCATTCGAGGCACCAGGCCCACGCGGAATGCGACCGAAAGTCGCTTTCAAACCAACCAGACCTGTGAACCCAGCAGGTATTCGAATTGATCCGCCGCCGTCGCCAGCAGTCGCCAGCGTCATCAACCCACCAGCGACCGCCGATGCGCTACCACCCGACGACCCACCAGGAGTATGACCATGTTTCCATGGATTTTGAGTTGCGCCGTGCAGAATTGTTCGCGTCAAATTGACACCGCCAAATTCGCTGGCGTTCGTCTGACCGATACGCACGGCCCCGCCGACGCGACAAATTCGATTCACTTGTGTGTCGGTAGTCGTCGCGCGCCGATCCTTGAACACCATGCTCGCTTCGGTGTCGGGCCAACCAGCAACCGAGTCAAGTTCTTTCACACCAAACGGCACACCACCAAATGGCAACGAGATATCGGCATTTTTTGCGTCGCGTTCAGCGGTTTCGCGATCGAGATAACAAACTGCGTTCAATTTACTTTGATCAATTGCGGCATAAGTTGCCTGCAATTCTTCGAGCGGTGAGCGTTCGCCACTGCGAAACGCATCAACGAGCGAAACCGCGTCACCGCGCCAAGGTGCATCTGCCACATAGCAAAACTAGTCGGTGAACGTCATCAACTTATTAGAGTGAAGAGGTGGATAGTCGCAGTTTTCTCGGATTAACTCGCATCGGCGAGACCACAAGGTTCGAAATGCCGGTTGATCTTCGCATCTCAACGGGTGGGTCGTTTTTGTTTGGTGGTGCGGGGCTTGGGGCTTGCATCAGCGCGCTCGAAACTGTTTCGCAACGCAACCTCGTTTGGGCAACGGCGCAGTATTTGTCATTCGCTAAAACCAACGAATTTGTAACTCTTGATGTCACGCTCGTCGTGAACGGGCCGCAAATTACGCAGGGTCGCGCAGTTGCCCGTGTTGGCGACAGAGAAATTCTCACCGTCAACGCTGCGCTTGGTGATCGCAACTTTGAAGCGTCAGGTCAGTTCGCAAAAATGCCATCAGCACCGTCGCCTGAACAAACGCCAGCGCGTCAACACATTCACGATTCACCCGGCACGATTCACGATTCACTGCTGCAGCGCATCGTCAAAGGTCGATCACTCGCACAACTCGACGGCTCACAAAGTGATGGCAATGTCGTGATGTGGGCGCACATTCCTGCGTTGATCGAAGATGTTGACGCAACCGCACTTGGCATCCTTGGTGACTTTGTGCCGATGGCGATCGGTCAGGCATTGGGTTTGGCCGCGGGGGGCAACAGCATCGACAACACAATCCGCATCGTCAAACTTGTGCCCACGAAATGGGTGTTGCTTGACATATATATAGACGCGATCGACCGCGGTTTTGGGCACGGGCGCGTGAACATGTTCGCCCAAGACGGCACTCTGATGGCAACTGCCAGTCAGAGCTGCAAAGTACGAAAGTGGAAGACTTAACTCATGCAACAACGCCCCGGAATGACAGTGCCGTTGCCCGGACATTTGCATGCGCAGCGTGATAATTACAAAAAACTTGCAGATCTTGGCTACACCGACATTTGGTCAGCAGAAGCCGACGGTGCCGATGCTTTCACTCCGTTAGCGATGGCTGCTGCATGGGAGCCGCGATTGCGACTCGGCACTGCGATTGTTCCGGCGTATACGCGTTCACCGGCATTGATGGCCCAAAGTGTGGCGACTCTTGCTGATGCGGCGCCCGGCAGATTTGCAATCGGCATCGGCTCGTCGAGCAACGTAATTGTCGAAAAATGGAATGCGATTCCATTTGTCGAGCCGTATAAAAAAGTTCGCGATGTCGTGCGGTTTTTGCAAGACGCAATGACAGGCGAAAAAATCACAAAGAATTAC
>JAQCDY010000074.1 GCA_027729785.1 Actinomycetota bacterium
GGGATCATTGGCTGACCCGCCGTCACCCATCGGCACAAGAAGCATTCCATTTGGTTCCACAACAATGTCGCCGGCGTTGTGATTGTCGAACGGTTGATCAATCACGAGAATTGTTTTTAAAGTTTCGCGAGCAAATGCTCCGTTTTCACTGACGTTCAGTGATGCAATTGTTGTATCTCCATTCAGATCGGTGTAGTTAATGAAAGCTGTTGATCCGTCGGTTGAGAATGCCAGACCAAGTAAGCCGCGTTCACCTTGACCTTTGGTTAGATCTGAAATATCGAGTACTGGTTCACTATCTAAACCTGTGTCGACAAATTTGTGAACGGTGCCGCCTCGTGCGACGAAATAAACAGCCGGGTCACCAAGCCGAGACGCAGCATCGACCGGTTGTTCAAGTTTGGCCACTTCATCTAAAAATAAAGACAAGTCGCCAGTTTCAGTTGATTCATCAGTGACTGCATTTAAAGTAGCGACAGTCTTAACTTCATTTGAAGTCTGTGCACTGCATGACGCGACAATGACAATTAGAGCAATGGTTAGAGTTGGTCGCCAGAAACTAGGAACGATCAAGATCTAGAGATTATCAAGGCGATCTTGCAAACCCCGAGCTATAAGCCCTACTCAACTGATAGTCGCCGCCGTCTCGGCCAAAAGCACCCAAGTCTCGCTCGATGGCATTCATTAAGTCGGTAGATGACGTAATAAACCCCCATCCAACTGGTGTGAGTTCTTGCTTGTTACCAATGGAGTCCGACTGGAACATCTTCGTAATCGACAGTCCAGAGTCGTCCGCCATTGAGATCTGATGCGTCGTAGCAACGATAGCCAAGCAATTGTTGCTGTTGTTTGGTAAATGTCTTTGCTCGATCTTCGGTGACACTTAGACATCCAGCCTCTTCTGGGGTGAGCCAACCCAATACGTACGATAGGTCCATTCCGTAGCGAGCTTCGTCGACGGTTTTGTTTGCTCCAGCCGAATGCAAAGTATTGCCTAGGAAGATCATGCCGCTTCCCACTGGCATGACGGCTTGAGTGATTTCGTCATCGGTTGCCTGTCGCGAATAGTCGCTCCATGCGTGGCTGCCTGGCACAACACGCGTTGCTCCGTTTTTGGTCGTGAAGTCGGAGAGCGCAAACATGCAACTGAATTGGCAGAGCGGAGCCTCAGGGCTGCACATTCCAGGCCAATCGTCAGCGTCTCGGTGCATAGACTGCGGGGTGCTACCTGGCATGATGATCATCATCTGGCCGGTGTTCATCCAATAGGAGGCACAGGACGGCTTGAGTAGCGCATCGGCTATTCCAATCAGGGTTGGGTGGATCAGCACTTCGTCAGCAAAGGTTTGCGATCGTTGGGCGAGACGCGTGAAGCGTTTGGTCTGCTGACCCCAGAAGTCGTTGACGTTCTTGTTGTCGCTCTGTGACCCGACCGATGCATCCTCACTCGCTGGGGCGAGTTCTTTGCGTAGGTTGATCACAACTTGTGGGGAGAGCATGTTGTGAACGATCACTCCACCGTCTTGGTCGAGCACTTGGAGGATCTCGGAGAGCGAATTTAGTTTCGTATCAAGTGTCTGCAACTCCGGGGTTTGCACCGTATCCATGTATCAATTTTACCATCGTGTTCCTAAACTGCAGGTCGCATGCTCGATTCAACTAGGGGGCGCCAAGCCTTTGTGCTTAACTGCATAAGATGAAAAAAATTGCGCAGATCGTCTTGGGCCTGGGGCTCATGTTTACGGGGTTTTCGCACCTCGGCACAAATCGTGTCGAGTTCCAAGCACAAGTGCCGACATTGTTCAAAGATTATGCCGACTTCGTAGTGTTGGCATCTGGTGTCGTCGAAATTCTGCTCGGGCTTGGGCTGATTATTGGGTGGAAGTATCGCGCGCAAATTGGTTGGGCCGTCGCCTTGTTTTTTGTGGCGATATTTTGGGGCAACATCTCGCAATTCGTGAATGGTGTCGACGCCTTTGGTTTAAATAGTGACAGGGCGCGAGCAACACGGTTGTTGTTTCAGCCGTTGTTGGTGATCTGGGCGCTGTGGTCAACGGGTGCTTGGCGCACCTGGCGCACTCGGGCGAACTAGAACCGCCTGTGACCCCGTTGAGACTACATTTATTCATATGAAACATCGAGTAAAAATCACCTACTGCATCTCTTGAGACTTTTCTAGCCACGCCGTGAGCGCGGTTTCTGAAATCTTGCATGATTATCAACACGTCATATCTGACCTGTCGGTCGTCACAAGTCAGGGAGGAACCTTCGATGTTGAAGTTGATGAAACTTTGATTTATTCGAAGGCTTTAACTGGTCGCCACGCAAATCCTGGCGAGGTGCTTGGGCTATTTCGTGACTTTGTTGGTGCAGAAACTCCGGTGTACGAGCGTTGATAGTTTTGCTGAACTTGTCACGTCGAGGTGAACACAGTTCTTTGATTTCCTAAACCGCAGGTCGCATGTTCGATTCAACTAGGGGGTATCAAAGTCAGTTGAGTTCTGGCGAGGTCAACCAATTATGTTTGTCCGAAATCTATGGCAAAACAGCCTTTCCCCTAACACGAGAGCATCAATATTGCCTGTAATGAAACTTCGAAATGCTGTCTCAGCCGTTCGAACAATTGGCTCCTCGTGCATGTTGAAGGATGTGTTCACAAGTACGCCAACACCAGTCATTTTCTGGTACTTCGAAAGAATTTCGTAGACGAAGGGGTTCCGCTCTCGAGTCAGAACCTGCGGGCGTGCCGTCCCGTCAACATGGACTATCGCGGGGCATTGAACACGTGTTCTGTCTCTCGCGTAGCAGGTTACAGTCATATTCTCGTATGCCCATAACTCTTGGGTGAGCTCGAAGTATTCTGCCGCATCTACATCTCTAACAATTGGAGCGAACGGCATGAACTCAGTTCTTCGCAGTTTTTTATTTAGGGAGTCGTTAATTCCTTTGTCACCTGCGGCAGCAAGAATTGAGCGGTTGCCGAGCGCCCGAGGTCCGAATTCCATTCGTCCTCGTGCTACAGCGACGATTTGGCCTCCGGCCAACAGCCTTGCGACGTCACCTTCTAAGTCGCTGGTGTGCCTCTCTTCAGCCTGGTTGAGCAAATCCACTGGGAGACTCACGATGGTCGGCTCGATCTCTGTCCCGAGATACAGGGTTTGGAAAGTCACTCGCGAATCATGATTCAACAACGCAGCACCGAGCGAGAGCCCTCCGTCTCCCATGTTTGGTGCGACTGAAACTGATGCGATCTGAAGCTCTTCGGCAATCCTTCGATTAAGGCTTACGTTTGCGAAGACCCCCCCAGCGAGATAAAGGTCTGGCTTTTCAAATTCCGAGGACTCGATCGCGGCACGTATGTAGTCGAGCACAAGTGTTTCTAGGGCAGACTGTGCCCCTGCCGCAATGTCCTCCTTTGAAAATTCTTTCAGGTCTTTTTTAAGTCGCTCTAAGGCTGGGGTTCCATACCCAAGCGAATGATTTACGAAAGTTCGCCTATTTTGATCGAAGAAGATGCGTGAAAGCAGTAGGTCGCGGACCCGAGAGCCGTCTCCATGTGCAGCAAGACCGGTCACCTTCCCCTCCTGGCCGAGCTTGAAGCCGAGAAGATGAGTTATATATAAATACATCAGGCCCACTGAGTGATAGCCAGGAACTACTGACTGCTTGTAAGGGAAACCATGTTTTAACGTCCAAATACCAGCGCAGATTCCCTCGCCGAACGCGTCGACGGTTATCGCCAATCCTGAGTCTGACGGAAAAAGAAGCGAGGAACTTGCTGCATGCGCTTTGTGATGTTCTGCATAAAACACCTCTCCAGTAATCCCGAGGGCTCGCAATCGGCTTTGGTAGTGGTTGCGATGACCTTGAGTCAATAGACGCAGAAGACCTCTAGAGAAGGTGACTCCAGCTCGAGTTCCGAAGAAGACTCGGTTGAGTTGATTAATTTCAGCAAGCTGGCTCATCCATGTTTTGTCGCCAAACACCAGATTTGCTCGGCTTGGATGAGGTGTTTGCATTTGACCGTCCAGAGTGACCGCGTCAAAGGTTGAGACGTTGCAATACTGAAGTGCCTCGGCAAGTGCGTTTTCAGGAAATCCAAATTCAAACTTTCTGCGTGTGTACCGTTCTTCATTAGCCGCAAACACGATTTGATTATCGCTCAAGACCGTAACCCCGGCATCATGATTGCAACTCACGCCAAGGCTCAACATATTTGAGAGATTACTAGATTTGTGATTGCAGAATCAGATGATTAGAGCAGATCTTGTACTTTGCATTTGCGCTGATCGGTCATTAGCAGGATCAATTCTTGATTCGTCGAAAAACTAGTTTTTGGCGGGGTATTGACGCCACGCAAACGGTTTGTTTACCGCGACTGCTAATAACACCAGCAGCACTGCATTCAGCAGAACTGGTCGCCAAATAAATTCAAAACCAAGATCGGTAACTGCGTCGCCGCCAATGATTGCAGTCAGAACCGTGCCACCACTTGGTGGGTGCATATAACCAAAACGCGTCATTAACCCAACGTGCAAGCCGAGCCCAACTGCGATTGCAAGTGGAATGTTGTCAAAAACTTGTGCCGCGGCAACACCAAAAAACGCCGCAACAACATGTGCGATCAACACTGCCCCTGGTTGGGCCGCAGGTGCCGATGGCAGCGAGAACAAAATAACTGTAGATGCGCCCATCGAAACCACTAGTAACGGTGCGACACCATCGAGCAATGCGTCAGACACGAGCCAAGTGATCGCGATGCCGAGCGCGGCGCCAATTGTGCCGATCAGTGCATCTTTGTTGTTACTTTTTGGGGAAGGAAGAAGCTTCATATGCCCTAATCCTGGTTAGGCGCGACCGAACCTCTTCGACTCTTCGGCGAATTGCTTGGCGATTTGTGACGTAATTGACGCATTCGTTCTCGAGATCGACTGCACAAAGTCGTAACTGGTGATGTGGCTAGGTTCGACGCCTTTACGCGCGCGATCAAAAGCGATGCTCGCCGCGCGTTGCGAGGCGAGTTCAATGTCGCCCGGAGTGAAACCTTCAGTCGCTTTGACCAAATCTTTGATTTTCACCTCTTGCGTGTCGAGTCGAGCCAGAATTTTTGTCCACAGCGCGTGGCGGGCGTCTTCATCTGGCGGGCCGATTGGTATTACGAGGTCAAACCGACCAGGGCGCAACACTGCAGGGTCGATGTTGTCGACGAAGTTTGTCGCACAGACAAGAAGATGACCGGCAGGCGTGCGAAACGCGGGGATCATTTTGAGCAGTTCGTTGACGACACCGCGAGTGCTCGGGCTCTCGGTTCGCGCCGTTGCGATTTCATCAACTTCGTCGATGAACACAACGATGTTTTCGAGTTTGAGCAGTTCGGTGAGCGCGTCGCGAAGTTCAGCAGCAAGTGTATTTTCGCCGCTATCAAGTTTTGACGGCAGCAACTCAACGAATGGCCAGCCGAGTCGCCCGGCGATTGCACGAGCGAAAGTCGTTTTGCCTGTGCCGGGAGGGCCAAAGAGCATCACTGCAGACGGTGCGCTCACACCAATCTTGGCCGCCAACTCGGGGTCAGCAAGCGGGGCAATGATTCGATTTTCGATCAAGGTTTTTTCGGCTTCCATGCCCGCCATACGATCCCACAATGCGGCATCGCAAAGTTCGCCGCCCCACTGATCGACCACACGCATCGCTGATGGTTCAATCGGCTCTGACTTTTCATAAAGCACGAGACCATGCGTCGGGTTGAAGCCACGATTAACGAGTGCAGTTTGTCCTGCCTCAGAATTCGTTAGTAGCGCAGATATTTTGCGCACACCTTCGTGCAAAAGTTTTTCTTCAAGGCGTTGAAGCATCGCCGAGCCGATGCCTTGGTTGCGCCACGAGGGGCTAATCGCGACGATATTGATCCAAGCGTCATCAGTGCTGATTCGACTTGAGACCAAACCCACGACTTCATTTTCGGCGACGGCAACGATTGCGGGTGAGCCTGCACTGGTGTCAGCAACGAACTTAGCGATGTCTACTGGTCGTGAGTCGGAAACACCTCGGCATAGCTCAAGCAGGCGAACAGCCGACGAGATGTCGCCAGGCACTAGGTCGCGTACTTTATACACAGAATTAGGCTATGTCTACAAACGTCGCCTGAGCAACGTTATTTAGCTCAATTAATTGTGGGCAAGTAGTTTGAAGGCATGGAATTTAGATATCTCGGCAATAGCGGTTTCAAAATCTCGGCGATCAGTTACGGCAATTGGATAACCCACGGCAGTCAGGTCGAAGAAGACGCCGCCAATGCCTGCGTCAAGCGCGCACTTGATCTTGGCATCACAACTTTCGACACGGCCGATGTTTACGCTGGCACACGCGCAGAAGCGGTTTTGGGTCGTGCTCTGGCGGGCGTGCCACGCCAAAGTATCGAAGTTTTCACCAAGGTCTATTGGCCGACTGGCGCGGGCGTCAATGATCGCGGTTTGTCGCGCAAGCACATCATGGATTCAATCCATGGATCGCTCAAGCGAATGAACCTCGACCATGTCGATCTCTATCAAGCGCATCGCTTCGATGTTGAGACTCCGCTCGAAGAGACGATGCTCGCATTTGCCGACATCGTGCGGCAAGGCAAGGCCCTCTATATAGGTGTCTCAGAATGGGATGCAGACCAGATCACTCGCGGCGCGGCGCTCGCGCGCGAATTGCGAATTCCGTTCATCTCTAATCAGCCGCAATATTCGATGTTGTGGCGCGTGATCGAACAGGAAGTTATACCCGCCTCGCAAGATGTAGGCATGTCACAGATTGTGTGGTCGCCAATCGCACAGGGTGTTTTGAGCGGCAAGTATTTGCCAGGTCAACCACCGCCGGCTGGCTCGCGTGCAACTGACGAATTGAGCGGCAAAAACTTTATTGCTCGTTGGCTCAATGATGATGTTTTGACTCGTGTGCAACAACTCAAGCCGATTGCCGAGAAAGTCGGCATCACGATGGCGCAAATGTCAATCGCCTGGACGTTGCAAAACAAGAATGTTGCTTCGGCAATTGTTGGTGCAACCCGACCCGAGCAACTCGACGACAATGTCAAGGCTGCGGGTGTCGTGCTTGATGCCGACACCCTAAAAGCAATCGACAAAGTGCTTGACGGCGTGATAATCAGCGACCCCCGCAGAACAGAGTCTCCAAAAACCCGCCCTTAATTTCGGGGCACGTGCCAACCCGTACGTGCGGGTTTAGCAATTAGTCCGACAGCGTCGGACTTTAACTAGCGCTTCTTTTTTGCTGCTGGCTTAGCAGGAGCAACAGGCTTGCGCACTGTCACGATTTTTGGTGGCTTAGAAACACCAAGTGCGATGTCTTTGAAGCCCTTCAGTGCGGTGATCTTGGCAACAGTCTTTGCTTTCACATGTACCTGCTCACCGGTTGCCGGGTTGCGAGCCATGCGGGCTGGGCGATATTTTTTTGCAAACTTTGCAAAGCCCGAGATGTTGACGACGTCACCTTTGGCAACTGATGCCAAGATTACGTCGATGGTGCCTTCGACGACAGCAGTTGCTGTCTTCTTGTCGACGTCGGCGTGGATAGCTACTGCTTGGATGAGG
>JAQCDY010000075.1 GCA_027729785.1 Actinomycetota bacterium
ATCTCGCAACAAACTATGCCCGGTGAGCCGATCGTTGGCGTGATCATTGCCAACGAGTTGTTGGATAATCTGCCGTTTCGGTTGTTTGTATTCGACGGCTTTTGGCAGGAAGCATTCGTCGCCGAGCAGAACGAAACTTTCGTCGAGATTTTGCGGCAAGTCGAGGATGTTCCTGCATGGTTGCCGCGACTTGCCCAGCATGGGGCGCGAGTATCCATTCAGCGTCGTGCGTCGCAATGGTTGGAGAGTTCGTTAAATCTATTGCAACGAGGTTCGGTGCTGGTGTTCGACTATTGCTTGACTTCTGTGGATGCGATCAACCGACCTTGGCGCGAGTGGCTGCGCACCTATCGACAGCACGATGTCGGCGAGCATTATTTGCGCCGGCCCGGCTCGCAAGACATCACCAGTCATGTGATGGTCGATCAACTTCAATTGGTTCGTCAGCCCGATCAAGTTTCGTTGCAATCAGATTGGCTGGTCCGCAACGGCATCAACGAATTAGTAGAACGAGGCAAGAATTATTGGCAGGCAAATGCAGCCAAGCCCGATGTCAAAGCGATGAAAATGCGCAGTCGAGTCAGCGAATCTGAGGCGCTGTGTGACCCCGCCGGACTCGGAAATTTCAAAGTACTTGAATGGCATAAATAATCGAATCCAAGACGTCTCACAAATAATTTTATTGTGTGATCAGTTTTTCGGGTCGGCTCGTCAGCCAAGCACCTAAAATTACGATCAACATTCCCAGAACCGAGAGCAACATAATCTTCTCGTCATTAAAAGCAACACCGAGAAAAGTGCCAACGATTGGCGTGAAGTAAGTCGGAATCATCGCTCGAATTGTTCCGGTGCGCTTCAACAGCATGCCGAACAGTAAAAATGCGATGCCCGAGCCGAGGGCTCCGAGAATAACAGTTGATCCGAGCAGGCTCAGCGTGAAAGTTGTCGAGCGCAACGCGACAAGGCCGATCGGTGCGGAAATCAGTGTTGAGATAGCGACAACGTGCAACATCAGCGAAGCAGGCGAGTAAATCACCTGTAGTGGTCGTGCAATATTCAGACCCACGGCGTAGCAGAGAAGTGCGATTACCAAATAGATGATGCCTTTTAAGTCGGCAGAGCTTCCGTCGCTGATTGAGGTTACGGCAATCAATACGATGCCGATGAAGCCCACGACCACCGCGATGCTGCGTTGAATCGACGGGGCTTTGCGGACCCAGATTGCCGTGACTACTGCGACGACAATTGGCAACGATCCGTTCATCATTCCAGCGATGCTGCTCGCCACGGTTCTTTCGGCGAGCGGAAACAAAAAGAACGGCAGTGCCATCCATATCAAACCAAGAATGAAAAGTCGCGCGTGATGCTCGCGGGCAATTTTCTCTCGTGACCCAGGCATAAAAAATAGTGCGACCATGCCGAAAAAAGATCGACCAAAAGGCACGAAACTAGTTGGTGCATCACGGATGATGATGTCAATCAACAGAAACGACGAACCCCAGGTCAACGCCATGCCGAGGGCCAATAGCCACTCAAATAAACCAAATTGTAAGTTGGTGTCGGTACTGGTCGTGCTGGCGACACCTGATGGATTTGACGAATGTGAGTTTTCCATTGAGATTTACTATTCTCGCCGATGGGCATTTAAATCGGTGGTTCTAAAGTGAGGGACGGATGGTAGACGAAGTTCACGCGATCGACGCACTGTCATACGAGCAAAGAACGTTTCCACCGTCGACAGAGTTCAAGGCCAACGCCATCGTCTCGGACCAAAGTTTGTATCTCGAAGGCGAGCGGGATTTTGAGGCATATTGGGCACGGCATGCGCGCGAGTTGATCTCATGGGCACAACCGTTCACAAAGACGCTCGAATGGGATCTTCCATACGCCGAGTGGTTTAGTGACGGAACACTCAACGTTTCGTATAACTGTCTTGACCGCCAAGTTCTTGCTGGCCGTGGTGACAAAGTTGCTTTCTATTGGGAGGGCGAACCAGGCGACTCACGCGTGATTACATACTCGCAATTACTAGACGAAGTTCAGCGTTTCGCAAACGTCTTAAAAAATCTCGGCATCAAAAAAGGTGACCGGGTAAATATTTATTTGCCGATGATTCCTGAGGCGGCAGTGGCGATGTTGGCTTGCGCACGAATTGGGGCGGCACACAGCGTCGTATTTGGTGGCTTCTCGTCGCAGTCTTTGTCAGATCGGATTAATGATGCCGAAGCCAAACTTTTGATTACCGCGGACGGTGGTTGGCGTCGCGGCGAGGTTTTTCCGCTCAAATCTCAGGCCGACGAGGCGTTGAAGTCGACGACGACGATTGAGCACGTCGTTGTCGTAAAGCGTGGCAACAACGAAATCTCAATGACGCCGGGTCGGGATGTTTGGTATCACGAAGCGATGTCTATGGCTGAAGCAATATGCGATGCCGAACCAATGGAAGCAGAGCATTTGTTGTTTTTGCTGTACACATCTGGCACAACCGGCAAACCCAAGGGCATCATGCACACGACCGCCGGTTATCTGACTCACGTCACCACGACTTTCAAATATGCGTTTGACCACAAGCCAGATACGGATATTTTTTGGTGCACAGCCGACGTGGGTTGGGTGACTGGGCACAGTTACATCGTTTACGGGCCGTTGGCTAATGGCGCGACACAAATTATGTACGAGGGCGTGCCGAACTTCCCCGCCAATGATCGAATCTGGCAAATAATCGAAAAATATAAGGCGACTATTTTTTACACTGCGCCAACGGCGATTCGAACCTACATGAAGTGGGGTGCTCAAGAACTGGCGAAACATGATTTGAGCTCGTTGCGTCTGATCGGCACCGTGGGCGAACCGATTAATCCAGAAGCATGGATTTGGTACAACGAAAATGTTGGCGGCTCGCGATGCCCGATAATCGACACTTGGTGGCAAACCGAAACTGGCGGAATGATGATCACTCCGTTACCCGGGGTCACGGTTACGAAGCCAGGCTCGGCGACATTTCCGTTGCCAGGTATTGGCGCCGAACTTGTGGACGAGCAAGGCAATCGAGTTTTGTCAGGCGGCGGCTATCTAACTCTCACCACGCCATGGCCAGGTATGTTGCGAGGTATTTGGGGGGATCAAAAGCGCTATCGCGAAACTTATTGGAGCAGATTTCCTGGTCGATACTTCGCCGGTGACGGTGCAAAACTCGACAGCGACGGTTATTTGTGGTTGTTGGGTCGAGTCGACGATGTGATGAACGTATCGGGGCATCGCATCTCGACCACAGAAGTTGAGTCGGCGCTGGTCTCGCACCCGAGTGTGGCCGAGGCGGCGGTTGTCGGCGCGAACGATGCAATGACCGGTCAGGCAATTATCGCCTATGTGACTTTGCGCAGCGGACTTGAGGTCGACGAAAAAGTACTACGCGAGCATGTTGCAAAAGAGATTGGTCCGATTGCCAAGCCAAAAATGATTTTTTTCACGCCCGACCTGCCCAAGACGCGAAGTGGCAAGATTATGCGTCGATTATTGCGAGACGTTGCCGAAGGTCGCAACATTGGCGACACGACGACCCTTGCCGATGCATCTGTGGTCAGCGAATTGCAAAGACGGGCGAGCGAGACACCAACAGAAGACTAAATATTTGAGTCGTGCTAGTCGCGGAAATTAATAAATTGCAACGGCAAATCTAGGTTCGCCGCGCGCAACATCGCGATGGTCTGCTGTAAGTCGTCACGTTTTTTGCCGCTGACCCTGAGTTGATCGCCTTGCGTCTGACCACCGACACCTTTTGGTCCTTTATCTTTAATTAGTTTGTTGATCTCGCGTGCTTTGTCGGCTGGCACACCAACTTTGATCGTCACGATTTGGCGCACGCTTTCGCCAGTCGCTTGCTCGATTTTGCCCCAGTCCAAACTCTTCAAAGAGATATTTCGTTTTACGAAGCGCTCTTCAAGCAGAACTTTGAGCGCACGCAGTCGGTCTTCGCTCGAAGTTCGTAAGGTCAAGACAAGATCTTTTTGTTCAATCTCAGAATTTGTGTCTTTAAAGTCGTAGCGATTTGCGAGTTCTCGCTGAGCCTGGTCAATTGCGTTTCGCAATTCTTGGCGATCAACTTCGGATACGACATCGAAACTTGGCATGGGGAAACGATACCTAAAAGAGATAGCGTGACGGTGTCAAATGATGTGGGGTCGGTGCCCGAGCGGCCAAAGGGAGCAGACTGTAAATCTGCCGGCTTATGTCTACGAAGGTTCGAATCCTTCCCGGCCCACAATCACTTCAATCTTGGCAGGTAAGGGCGTAAGATTTTTAAATGATCATCTCAACAAATGATTTGAAAAATTATGTTGGTCGGGTGACGATGGTAGATGGCAGTTTTGACCCGCTTCATGAGGGCCATATCGCCTATTTCTCTGCGGCGAAGAAATTGGGCAATCCCGTTTTTTGCAATATCGCTTCTGACGAGTGGACAAAGTCGAAGCACCCAGTTTTGCTTGAATCTTCGCAACGAGCAGTGGTAATCGATGCAATTGAATTTGTTGACTTTGTCCATGTTTCCAGTGGCTCAACCGCCTCGGTACTGGCTCAGGTGCGGCCACTTGTTTATGCCAAGGGAAGTGATTGGAAAGCCCGCGGTGGAGTGCCAAAAGATGAACTTGAAATTTGCACTGAGCACAATATTCAAGTCGTTTATTTAGAAACCGTGCTCAATTCTTCTTCTGAGATTTTGAAAAAGTTTTCAGGACAGTCGGGTAAAAAATAGTAATGGCAAATTATGAGTGTGTCGGATCGTTTCACACCAATCCTTATACATGTGGCGTGGCCAGATTCAATGGTTCTTTGGCGAGTGCGTTAAACAGCAAAGTTCTTCCGCTGTCTTTGGCGGCGTCACTTGAGTCCGGAAAAATCTTGCTTTCAATCAAACTTCAAGAAATTGACGATGCTGGAAAGTCGCATCTTGAGAAGATTCTCAGAAAAAAGAGTCTGGTGTTTGACATTTTCTTGCACGCGACCGATGAGTCAGAACTTGAAAGTCAGCTCTTGCGACAAGCACAACAAGTTTTTGCGGCAAGCGCCGAGATCGGTTCCGAAATCAAGTCGCGCAGACCAGACGTAGTGAGTCTGTTTGCGCCCGGATCGCCAGTCAATGCCTTATCAAAGGAGACCGAGATCAACTTGTTGACCTTCGGCATGGCCCACAAGATCAGCGCGGACGGTTACCGCAGATTGGGAAAGATACTCGCAACCACGGATCGATCTTTTCAATTAGAAGTTTCATCGGCGCTTCATGAGGGCACAAGTTTTGACGAAAGTTTCTTTCTTGTCGGTGCAGAAATTTCACAGGCCTTCGGAGGCAATGTAGTGTTTCTCGGGTTTCTCGCCGATCAAGAGGTTTCTCGCCGTCTGCAGGAAGCCACGGCGCTTGTCGCGTTCTTCCCAGGCGGTGTCCGCGAGAACAATACAACAGTTATGAGCGCAATGGCTCATGGCTGTGCAGTGATCAGCAACCTCGATGCGTCAAGCCCGAGCTGGATGAAGCATGGTCACAATATTTTTGATATCAAACAACTCGAGAACTTTCCTGACACCACGCTCATGACGATGGTCGGCAAAAATGCTCAAACCGCAGTCGCTGAATTTAGTTTTGATCAACTTGCAAAATTGATTCAGAAAGATTAGTTCTAGACGATGAAAATCGTGAGAGTCTTCTTGAAGATCGGTTTGCGAATATTGGTTCTGCCAGTCGTGTTGTTTCTGTACTTTTCGAAGAAATTCTTTGTTGTTGAGTTTGTGCTGCCAAATGTCACTTTATTTGGACACCTTGCCCTTGAGCCCGAAAAAATTCTGAGCAAAATCAAAGCAGAGAATGGGCAATTTAAACGCAAACCGAAACGGATTTTAATTTGGTCATTTAGCAAGTCCCGATATCAAGTGAACAAAGCCCTTGTTCGAATTTGGCGGCGTGAACTGACGTCGTTGCCTCCGATAATCGTGGATGCAACCTATCGAGCCAGCAAATGGCTGCCAAACTTTGAGATCAAAATTCTGCAGTTTGACAAGCTGCATGAAAATGATCACGTAATTGATGCCTGTGATTCTCACCTAAAGTTCAGTAAGTCTGAGGTACAACTCGGTGAGGACTACTTGCGTAGCGTCGGTGTAAAACCTGGTGAGTCGTATATATGTCTTGTCGTGCGCGAGACCGCATGGGCGCCACCGAAAACTGGACCGACATCAAGCGGCACGCTGAGAAGTCGATCATTTGAAGATTTTCTTCCAGCGGCACAGGCTTTGGCTGAGTTGGATGTAACGGTGATCAAACTTGGCGCCGCCGGCACTTTTCAAACTGCGGGTACGAAAATTGTTGATTATGCAAACAGCGATGTCAAATCTGAGCTTTTAGATGTCTATTTGCCGGCACATGCAAAGTGTGTCATCTCGACGATGTCTGGACCAGATGCGGTGGCCTTAGTCGGGCGAGTGCCGGTACTGTACGTCGACATAGCGCAGTATTCACTTTGTTTTGCTGGCACAAGTTTGGTGACATGGGTACCAGCTCTTTTGTACAGTCAGAAGCTGGGTCGCGTGATGACTATGTCAGAAGTGTTTGATTCCGGGGCTGGGAGGTTCCTTGGGTCAACAGCCTTTGAGCAGGCAGGCATCAGGGTGATGCAGAGTTCACCAGAGAAAATTTCTGAGTACTGTATCGCTTTTTATAAAAATCTTGCACTGCCGTCATATGGGACCGATGAATTGCAGAGACAATATAGAAACAAGTTTCACACTCTGCTGTCGAGAAATTCAGTTGCAAAACTCGGACCACTTAACTCAAGTCTCTCAGAGGTTTTTTTAAAGGAGAATGGGGAAGCTTTCTTGGCCTAAGTCGAGATGAGTTTTTGCATCACGGCAATATCCAGCCACTTACCAAATTTTCGTGCAACTTGTCTTTCGACGCCGACTAGCTCAAAACCACAAGACTCGTGCAAACCTCGCGACGCCAAACTCTGCGACTCGATTCGAGCAATTACCGAGTGAAAGCCAGACACAGTCGCCATCTCGATCAGTTGCAAAAGCAGTTGCTTACCGATGCCTCTTCGTGCGACGTCTCGGTGCACATACACAGAGTTTTCAACTGTTGACCTATAGCCACTGCGATCTTTGTATTCGCTGAGTGCGCCGAATCCTAAAATAGTTCCGGTTGAGTCGACGGCGACAATTGCACAAAACGCCCCGCTGCGTCCGGCAATCCATTCGCGTTGAACTTCAAGTGTGCGCGGCACAAGATCCATTGTTGATGTTTCGTTTTCCACCTCATGGTTGTAAATCAAACGAATTGCCTCAGCGTCTTCACCAATGGCTTCGCGAATTGACAAGTTTGACATCTACAAAACCCTATCTTTTGTGAGATACTCAGTTCCCGCTATATTGAAAGCGAAATCTGTGAGGGTGAATCCGAGCAGTTGTTCGCCCTCTTAGCTCATTCGGTAGAGCACTTCCATGGTAAGGAAGAGGTGGTGGGTTCGATTCCCACAGAG
>JAQCDY010000076.1 GCA_027729785.1 Actinomycetota bacterium
CGCACGCGCTTGATGAGTTCGGTTGATATTGCTTCGGGCACTTGCTGATACGAATGAAACTGCATCGTGTAAGTCGCACGCCCTTGAGTGCGAGAACGCAGGTCTGTACTGTATCCGAACATTTCCGAAAGCGGAACCTGTGAACGCACGATTTGTGCATTTCCATTGGCTTCCATGCCTTCAATACGGCCTCGGCGACTTGAAAGGTCGCCAATTACGTCTCCCATGTAGTCCTCTGGGGTCACCACTTCTACAGCCATAATCGGCTCAAGAAGTACCGGACGGGCCAATTGCGCCGCCTTGCGAAAGACCATCTGTCCGGCGATTTTGAACGCCATTTCGCTTGAGTCCACATCGTGGTATTGACCGTCGACCAACGAAACTTTGACGTCCACTGTTGGGTAACCGGCGAGCACGCCAGCATCAAGCGCTGACTGAATGCCCTGGTTCACCGGCTGAATGTACTCACGCGGGATGCGACCACCAGTGATCTCGTCTTCAAATTGGTAACCGCCACCCGGACCGCTCGGCTCGATCGTTACTTTGACGACGGCGAACTGACCCGAACCACCAGTTTGTTTGATGTGTCGGTATTCGATGTTCTCGATTTTTTTCGTGACAGTTTCGCGATAAGCAACCTGTGGCTTGCCGACTGTTGCGTCAACTGCGAATTCACGCTGCATTCGGTCGACAAGAATTTCAAGATGCAACTCGCCCATGCCTGAAATAACTGTTTGACCTGTTTCTTCGTCGGTGCGAACCCTGAAAGTTGGATCTTCATCGGACAATGACTTCAACGCTTTACCAAGTTTGTCTTGGTCATTTTTCGTTTTCGGTTCGATCGCCACGTGAATAACCGGCTCAGGAAAGATCATTCGCTCGAGCACGATCGGGTTGCCACGATCGCACAGCGTGTCACCAGTGGTTACATCTTTGAAACCAAGACCAGCAACGATGTCGCCAGCCATCGCAAATTCGATGTCTTCGCGTTGGTTTGCATGCATCAATAACAATCGACCAACGCGCTCGCGCTTTTCTTTGACCGAGTTATAAACCTCGTCACCCTTGGTGATGGTGCCCGAGTAAACCCTGAAGTATGTCAAGCGACCGAATGGATCAGCCACAATCTTGAACGCAAGAGCCGCAAACGGAGCCTTCTCATCGGCTTGGCGACTCATGCTCTCGTCGCCATTGACATTTGTGCCAGATGCAGGCGGAATGTCGAGAGGGCACGGCATGTATTCGACAACTGCGTCAAGCATTTGCTGCACGCCTTTGTTTTTGAACGCCGAGCCACAAAGAATTGGCACGAAACTGAATGCAAGAGTGCCTTTGCGAATGCCCGTACGAAGATCTTCTTCGCTCAAATCATCTGTGGCCAAGAACTTCTCCATCAATTGTTCGTCTTCAGAAGCAACCAGGTCGAGCAACTCGGCCCGATATTGTTTGGCTTTGTCGAGATATTCAGCTGGAATATTTTCTTCGCGATATTCCGAGTCTTTCTCGTCGCCGTCCCAGACGATCGACTTCATCTTTACGATGTCGATCAAACCTTTGAAATTCGCCTCGGCGCCATATGGCAACTGCAAAACTGCTGGCACCGTTGCGAGACGATCTTTAATCATGTCGAGTGTGCGATAGAAGTTGGCGCCGGTGCGATCCATTTTGTTGATGAAACACATTCGCGGAACCTTGTATTTGTTGGCTTGGCGCCAAACAGTTTCTGTTTGTGGCTCAACGCCGGCAACCGAGTCAAAGACGGCAACCGCACCGTCAAGCACGCGCAACGAGCGCTCTACTTCAATGGTGAAGTCAACGTGACCAGGTGTGTCAATGATGTTGATCCGGTGTCCGCGCCATACTGCAGTTGTCGCAGCCGAAGTAATCGTGATACCGCGCTCTTGCTCTTGAACCATGAAGTCCATGACGGCGGCACCTTCGTGCACTTCGCCAATTTTGTATGTCTTACCCGTGTAATAGAGAACTCGCTCAGTCGTGGTTGTTTTGCCGGCGTCAATGTGCGCCATGATGCCGATGTTGCGGTAATTTTCTAGTGGAAACTCGCGTGATGGCATGGGGGTGTACCTATTAACTTATTCTGCTGATTACCAGCGGTAGTGAGCGAACGCTTTGTTCGACTCGGCCATCTTTTGCATGTCTTCGCGCTTTTTCATGGATGCGCCAAGACCATTGGACGCGTCCATCAATTCGCTGGCCAGACACTCGGCCATTGTTTTTTCACGGCGGCTGCGCGCGTTCTCAACGATCCAACGGATCGCCAAGGTTGTTGCGCGGCGTGGTCGAACTTCAACTGGCACTTGGTAGGTTGCTCCACCAACGCGGCGACTGCGAACTTCAAGTGGTGGCTTGACGTTGTCGACTGCGCGCTTCACTGCAGTAAGTGGCTCGCCACCCATTTTTGTTTCCATGACTTTCATCGCGTCATAAACGATTGACTCGGCAATGCTCTTCTTGCCGTGCAACATAACTTTGTTGACGATCTGAGTTACGAGTGCTGAGCGATAAACGGGATCAGCCGCGAACTCACGGCGAGCTACTGGACCTTTGCGTGGCATAAATTAATCCTCTACTTTTTCTTTGCGCCGTAGCTGCTGCGAGATTGCTTGCGATCTTTTACACCGGCAGCGTCAAGTGCGCCACGAATAACTTTGTAACGAACACCAGGTAAGTCGCGCACGCGACCACCGCGAACGAGCACGATCGAGTGCTCTTGCAAGTTGTGACCCTCACCCGGAATGTATGCGGTGATTTCGACGCCACTAGTAAGGCGAACACGGGCAACCTTGCGCAAAGCAGAGTTTGGTTTTTTGGGGGTAGTTGTAAAAACACGGGTGCACACCCCGCGACGTTGCGGAGAACCTTTGAGCGCAGGCGTCTTAGTCTTCGAAGACTTCGAGCTTCGACCCTGACGGATCAACTGTTGAATTGTGGGCACGCAAACGACCTTTTCTTAAATTGCTTTTACGAACTGACCTACTGAAAACCACCCCAAACGGGACAATGAATACTACGGTTCAACGCCTCGTCTCGGCAACCTGCCCCAACTAGACGATTATCTAGTTATTGAGCGATGTCGGTATTCGAGTCGCCGTCAACGATGCCATCTGAATCAGTTGCAAAACCTGCATCAGGCGCAGACTCGACAGCGACATCAGTTACAACTTCGGCTTCAACCTCGCCAAGCAGCTCGTCGTCGGCGACATAGTTGCCTTGCAAGCCTGCCAAATATGCGGCTGGGTCGGCTTCGTCATCGCTCGAGTAATAAGGCATCGGCACATAATCTGGTGCGCTGACATCAAACAAGTTGTAACGATCCATGCCGGTACCGGCAGGGATCAACTTACCGATGATGATATTTTCTTTCAGACCAACCAAGTGATCTGATTTACCATCAATCGCCGCTTCAGTAAGCACACGAGTTGTTTCTTGGAAGGATGCCGCCGACAGCCATGATTCGGTTGCAAGCGACGCCTTGGTGATACCCATCAACTCTGGGCGACCCTCGGCTGGTTTTTTCCCTGATTCGACGATTGCACGGTTGACGTCACGGAATTCTTTCGAGTCTGCGCGATGACCCGGCAAGAAATGTGTTTCACCAGGTTCTTGCACGCTCACGCGTCGTGTCATCTGGCGAACGATCAACTCAATGTGCTTGTCGTGAATCGCAACACCTTGATCGCGATAAACCCTTTGCACTTCTTCAACGAGATATTGCTGAGTTTCTCGAATGCCCTTGATCTGCATTAGTTCTTTTGGATCCAATGGACCGTCAGTGATTCGATCTCCCGCCTCAAGGTTTTGCCCGTCCTTTACGAGTGGACGACTACCTGTTGGCAAGATGATCTCAATCTCTTGGCCTTGATCATCAATGAACTTGATCGGAATACCCTTGCCTTCGTCCTCGAGAATTCGCACAACACCGGTCACGGGCACCAGTCGTGCCGAACCCTTCGGGTTGCGCGCTTCGAAAAGTTCTACAACGCGTGGCAAACCACCAGCGATGTCTTTTCCGGCGACACCACCAGTGTGGAAGGTACGCATCGTCAACTGAGTGCCTGGCTCACCGATTGATTGAGCAGCGATAACGCCTACTGCTTCACCCAACTCGATGTCTTTACCAGTTGCCAATGAACGTCCATAACACTTGGCACAAACGCCAACTTCGGCATCACATGTCAACACCGAACGCACACGCACGCGTGTGACTTTCGAGTCGTTGCGCAGCGTCGACATTTCTTCGTCGCCGACAATCGTGTTGCGCGGCATGACCGAGCCATCTGACAATTCAACGTCGTTGAGTAAAGCACGACCAAACAACTTTGTTTCGAGATAGGCGCGCGTGTTGGCGGTGTCTGCCCCAATGTTTTCGACCCAAACACCAAGTGTCGTGCCGCAGTCATCTTCGCGAACGATTAGTTCTTGGGCCACGTCATGCAAACGACGGGTCAAATAACCCGAGTCAGCAGTACGCAACGCAGTGTCGACAAGACCCTTGCGCGCTCCCGGAGTTGCAATGAAGTATTCAAGAGTTTGCAGACCTTCACGGAAGTTGCTCTTGATCGGACGCGGAATCATGTCACCACGAGGGTTGGCCACAAGACCACGCATACCCGCAATCTGACGCATCTGGGTCATGTTTCCACGAGCACCAGAGTTGATCATCATGTCAACCGGGTTGAAGCGCAACTCTTTGAACTCTTTTTCCATGGCTTGCTGAACCTCCGTAGTTGCAGCGGTCCAAATTCGCACTTCTTGACTGCGGCGCTCGCCGTCGGTGATGATTCCGCGACGGAATTGCGTCTCGACCTTTTCGGCCTGCTTTTCGTAGCCGTCCAGAATGCCGCGCTTGGCAACCGGGGTCTTAACGTCGTCTACCGAAACAGTCAGACCTGATTGCGACGCGTAGCGATAGCACAGGTTCTTGATCGCATCGAGTGACGAAGCAATGACCGCTTTTGGATAATTGTCGCTCAGTCGCTCGACTATGACGCCGAATTCTTTTTTCTTGACCGGCGCAGTGATGTGCCCGAATCGCTTCGAGAAATCTGCTGGCAAAACTTCTTCGAACAACATGCGACCTGCAGTTGTTTCGAAATATGTCGAGTTGCCCTGATCATCAGTTTCGAGAACCTTGATCTTGGCTTGCAGTTTCAGACCACCTTCGTCAAGCGCCCGGGTGATCTCCCAAATCGATCTGAAAACGCGACCTTCGCCAGTCAAACCAGCATCGTCACGAGTCAAATAAAAGCCACCGATCACAAGGTCTTGCTGCGGGGTCACAATTGGTCGACCAGATGCTGGTGACAAAATGTTGTTCGCCGAAAGCATCAACACGCGAGCCTCTGCTTGCGCTTCAACTGAGAGCGGCAAGTGAACAGCCATTTGGTCACCGTCGAAGTCGGCATTGAACGCCGTGCAAACAAGTGGGTGCAAATGAATTGCCTTGCCCTCCACCAACACCGGCTCGAAAGCCTGAATACCAAGTCGGTGCAAAGTCGGTGCGCGGTTCAAAAGAACCGGGTGTTCTTTAATTACTTCTTCAAGCACATCCCAAACTTGCGGGCGACGACGCTCGACCATGCGCTTGGCAGACTTGATGTTCTGCGCAAGTTGCTGATCAGCCAGACGCTTCATAACGAATGGTTTGAACAATTCGAGTGCCATCAACTTCGGCAAACCGCACTGCTGCAATCGCAATGTCGGACCAGCCACGATTACTGAACGACCCGAGTAGTCAACACGCTTACCGAGCAAGTTCTGACGGAAACGACCTTGCTTACCCTTGAGGCCGTCTGACAACGACTTAAGCGGACGATTGCCCGGGCCGCTTACAGGGCGACCGCGACGACCGTTGTCGAATAGAGCGTCTGCTGCTTCTTGCAACATTCGCTTTTCGTTGTTGACGATAATTTCTGGCGCTCCAAGTTCGAGCAAACGACTCAAACGATTGTTGCGGTTGATTACGCGACGATAGAGATCGTTCAAGTCTGAAGTCGCAAAACGACCACCGTCAAGTTGCACCATCGGGCGCAACTCTGGCGGAATCACCGGAATCACATCCAGGATCATCGCCTTGGGGTTGTTGACCAAACGCTCGTCTTTGTCTTTTCGATTGAACGAAGCGACGATCTTCAAACGCTTGATCGCCTTTTGCTTGCGCTGGGTCGACAACGGCTTGCCGTTCAGGCCATTAATGATTGCCTCACGAAGAATCACTTCTTCCGAATTGAAATCAATCGTGTCGATTAAGACCTTGATCGCCTCTGCACCCGTGCCGCCAGTGAAATAATCTTCGTAACGGTCTTTGATCTCACGCCAGAGTTCTTCGTCGTCGATGATCATTCGTGGGTGCAACTTCTGGAAAGTCTCAAACGCACGCTCGAGACGGTCGAGATCTTTCGTATGGCGATCGCCAATCAATTGAATGTCTTTGTCGATCATCTTTTGGCGAGCACGAATGTCGCTGTCTTTCGCCCCATCTTTTTCAAGTTGCTTGAGTTCGACTTCGGCATCTTTTTGGCGCAACTTGATTTCTTTTTCGCGTTGCTTAACCATCAATTCGCGGTCTTCGAGATATTCTTTCTCGAGATCCGGCAACTCAAGATGACGCCTGTCTTCATCGACGGCGCTCACCAGCCACGCAGCAAAATAAATGACTTTTTCAAGTTGCTTGGCTTTGATTTCTTCGCGCGACTCTAAACCACCGAGCAGATATGCCAACCAACTGCGTGTGCCGCGTAGATACCAAATGTGCACGACAGGTGCGGCAAGTTCGATGTGACCCATGCGTTCACGACGCACTTTTGAACGAGTTACTTCAACGCCACACTTTTCGCAGATGATGCCCTTGAAGCGCACGCGCTTGTACTTGCCGCAATAGCATTCCCAATCGCGGGTTGGTCCGAAGATCTTTTCGCAGAACAGACCGTCGCGCTCTGGACGCAATGTTCGATAATTGATCGTCTCTGGCTTCTTTACTTCGCCACGTGACCAGTTGCGAATGTCATCGGCCGTTGCCAAACCAATGCGCAACTGTTGAAAACTATTGATATCCAACTTGCGCTTGGTGTCGTCGGTAACTACGTCTGACATGTTTATGCCAACCCTTTCGAAGTGCTGCGGTTAATCATTAGAAAGCCTTCTCTCGACGACGCTCGCGTTCACGATCGTCGGCATCAGAACCACGTTCGTTACGGCTGATGTCAATGCCAAGTTCGCGCACTGCGGTGAAAACTTCCTCGTCAAGATCGGTGAGTTCAACTTGTTTGCCCTCATGCGAAATAACTTCGACATCAAGACAAAGCGCCTGCATTTCTTTCATCAACACTTTGAAACTCTCTGGAATGCCCGGCTCTGGAATGTTGTCGCCCTTGACGATTGCTTCATAAACGCGCACTCGTCCGAGAACGTCGTCGCTCTTGATCGTCAATAGTTCTTGCAAGCAATATGCCGCACCGTAAGCCTCGAG
>JAQCDY010000077.1 GCA_027729785.1 Actinomycetota bacterium
CCCACTTGCTTCGTGTTTGCCGCTGTTGGCACAGATGCCGGTGTTCATCATTATGTTTCGCGCGATCAGTGGACTAACCAGTCGAAAAGATGGTGGACCTTTCGAACCAAAATATCTTGACAAGACATCTGACATTTATCAATCACTTGTCGGCAAGAGTGAAATGCTTTCGTTCGGCATCGACTTGGCAAAAACGCCGTTGCAGGCGATACAAGACGACTTCGTCTCGGGCCTTGTTTATGCGCTTCTTGTTGTGCTTTTGGCGGGCATTTATCTGGTTCAACAACGCATGATCGCGTCGCGGACGATGAGCCCAACCATGTCGGCAAATCAGGCCAAATTGATGCAATACATGCCCGTTGCGTTTGCTGTATTTCAAATTTTTCTACCGACCGCGTTGGTCATTTATTACATGATGCAAGCCGTAATTCGCATCATTCAGCAGCAATACATCACGCAACGCTTTTATAAAAAAGACGACAGTTTGGGTCGCCAAGCACAGGCCGCAAGTGCTGTCGCGCGCGAAATGAAAGATTTGCCCAAATCCGACAAGAAAGACAAGAAAGACAAAGGCGAGTCAACAACGAGCGACACAAAGTTCATCAGCAAGCGTGTGACGCCACCAAAAAATAATTCTGTACCATCTTCGTCCCGCCGTCCAAAACCACCAGGCAAAAATCGCAGCCGTTTTGTGGAAAAGAAGAACAAACCAAATCAATAATAAAAATTTTACGATCTAGTAAACAAACGAAAGGAAGTTGAATCATGGAATGGGTAGAAATAACCGCAACAACAATTGAAGATGCCAAAGCGATCGCACTTGACCGCTTGGGGGTAGATGACGTTGACGCCGAATTTGAAGTCGTCGAAGAACCTAAAGCAGGTTTGTTTGGTCGCACCCGGGGTGAAGCTCGGGTTCGAGCCCGAATCAAGCCAAACTCGGTGCGGGCTAAAGCCGACCGTCGGGACCGTCGTGGTAAGCCAGCAACCGAACGCACCTCTAAGCCACGCCAAGAACGTAGCGAACGCAGCGAGGGTAGTTCTCGTAGTGAGCGCGGCCCACGCAGTGAGCGTGCTCCGCGTCAGGCTCGACCTGAACGTGCACCACGAGCAGAGCGTGCACCGCGCGAAGATCTTCCACCAGTAGATCCAACCACTGTTAGTGCTGTTGCGGCCACATTTCTTGAGGGTTTGGTTAAATCTGCAGGCTTGACCGGGACAGTTTTGGCAAAAGTTGAAGGCGAACACATCGATATTGATGTTCTGGGCGATGACTTGGGCTTTTTGGTCGGCACTAAGGGCGCAACTTTGCTCGCAGTGCAAGATTTAACTCGAGTAGTTAGCCAACGGCGTTTGGGTGACCACGAAACACGACTTCGAGTCGATGTGGCTGGTTACCGCGAAAAACGTCGTGAAGCACTTAGCCGGTTTGCGCTCAAAGTAGCCGAAGATGTTAAAACTTCAGGTCAAGCACGGGCTCTTGAGCCGATGAACTCGTCAGATCGCAAAATCGTGCACGATGCGCTAACTGAGGTTGCTGGTGTTTCAACCCGCTCAGAGGGCAGCGATCCTTTTAGACGTGTTGTTGTAGCCTTGGCTTCAATCAGTGAAGATTCTGAAGTGGCACCAGACAGCGAGTGATGCAGCAGTTTGTCGGTTTAGAGCCGATTCTGCTTGAAGCACAACGAGTTGGGGCTCTAACACAGGCACCGGTTGAACAGATAATTAGGCACGCTCTGTCATTTGCGCAGGCGATACCCACGACTGCCAAACGCGTGGTGGATCTTGGCTCTGGAGCGGGGGTGCCTGGATTGATAGTTGCCCTTGAGCGTCCAGAACTTGAAATTGTGCTGGTTGACCGTCGTTTGGGTCGAACTGACTCGTTGGTTCGGGCGGTATCGGCACTGAATATCGCAGACCGGGTGAGCGTTGTTTGCTCAGAAATCGAACCGATGACCCGTGACGCGAAATGGGCTAAAAGCTTTGAAGCAGCAATTAGTCGGGGTCTTGGGCCGCCGATCCAGACGCTAACTTTTTCGCGAGATTTGGTGAAACCAGGGGGAGTTGTAGTTATCAGCGAACCGCCATCAACGACCCAGTCGCGCTGGGACGCCAACCAGATAGCAGAACTTGGGCTCCAGGGTCCTGAACGCCTTGGGGCTGTGGCTGTGTTTCACGTGAAACATTTGAACTGACGGTCACACCCCGATGTTTCACGTGAAACATTGGGCAAACCGACCTATCCATTTTGGGGCTGGTAAAACTAACTAGTCTCAGGTTATGGAACCGTCACCGAGTTTGCCTCGGATCATTGCCTTCGCCAACCAAAAAGGAGGAGTAGGCAAGACCACAACGGCGATCACAATTGCCGCTTGCTTGGCTGAACTTGAGTACCGAGTTCTAGTGGTCGACCTTGATCCGCAGGGTAACGCCTCAACTGGGCTTGGAATTAACGCCCGCGACTTGGATGCCACTATTTATGACGTGTTATTGCGTGGCGAGAAACTTGAAAACTGCATTGAACCTACGGCGATTAAGAACCTGTTTATCGCTCCATCTAATCTGGACTTGGCTGGTGCCGACATCGAACTGGTGCCCGAAATGGGACGCGAGCAAAAACTAAAAAAAGCAATAGACACAGTTATTGACCAATACGACTATGTGATTCTTGATTGCCCACCGAGTTTGGGACTCTTAACCGTCAACGGGTTGACTGCAGCGACTGAAGTTTTCGTGCCGATTCAGTGCGAGTATTTTGCCCTTGAAGGCCTGGGTCAGTTGTTGCGCAGTGTCGATCGGGTTAGCCAGGTTTTGAATCCAACGCTTGAAGTCAGGCATATTGCCTGTGTGATGCACACTCATACAACGCTCGCCGATGACGTTGTGCGGGAGGTCCGCGAACACTTTGGCGACAAAGTATGCAAAACAGTGGTGCCACGCTCCGTGCGAGTAGCCGAAGCGCCGTCGCACGGCAAACCCGTGACAACTTTTGATCCATCATCAACAGCAGCCAAGGCATATCGAGAGATGGCAAAGGAGATCAGCGGTGGCACGTCCAACAGGGCTAGGTAGAGGATTAAGCGCGCTAATTCCGGGTGTTGACCCGCGCAAAACAACTGGCGAAGGTCGAGACGGGGGAGACGGCAACAACAATGGTTTTGGTCTGCGCAACCTAGATATCACAACTATCTCGCCGAACCCAAATCAACCTCGGACTCATTTTGACGAGGAGACTCTTAAAGAACTCGCTGCGTCGATTCGCACAATCGGTTTGCTGCAACCGATTTTGGTGCGCCCAAAGCCCGGTAAGTCAGGGCATTTTGAAATTATTGCGGGCGAGCGTCGATGGAAGGCGTCGCAGCGCGCAGGTTTAAAGCAGATCCCGGCACTTGTTCGCGAGACGGATGATGTGGCTTCGGTTGAGCAAGCACTTGTTGAAAACTTGCATCGCCAAGATCTCACCCCACTCGAAGAAGCTGCGGCATATAAACAACTGCTTGATGATTTTTCGATGACTCATGAATCCATAGCCGACAAAGTTGGCAAGACTCGTTCAGCGATTACTAATTCTTTGAGATTGTTGACTCTTCCACCGTCAATTCTGCAGTTGCTTGCCGATGGTCGCCTTTCGGGCGGGCATGCCAGAGCGTTGTTGGCCTTGACCGACAAATCAACGCAAGAGCAACTTGCAAAACAATGCGCGAAAGATGGGTTGTCAGTGCGCGCAGTTGAGGAGGCGGTGCGTCAAAGTTTGGGTCGTGTCACCAAACAAAACACCAAATCTGGTAATACCACAGATGGGATTAAGAAAATAAAAGATCATAGTGTCGCGCTTCCTGAAGCCGGGATCGTAGAACTTGAAAGACTTCTTGGCGAACATTTGGCAACAAATGTTTCAGTTACCGCCGTGGCTGGTCGGGGCAAAGTAGTAATTGAGTTTGCAGACCTAAATGATCTCGAACGTATTTATCGCCTGATGACTGAAGGGCCGACAGCAACAGATTGATCTCAAAAATATTGTTGCGAATTTCGTAACGAACTTTGACACTCACCTTTAAGTTGACGCTCAACCCCGACTTTAGGTTTCTCACACCTTGTGGATAACTCTGTGGAAGAAGAATGGAGTTATCCCAAGATTCTGGGGACTAATTTCAATGATGTTGTTTTACCCATACAGATAAGGCTTTAGCGAGGGCGTCGGCCAGCACGGCGCAATGCGGGGTTATCCGCGTTATCGGACCAAATCCACAAACCACCGCAGGCATTGTGGTTTCACGTAAAACCTGTAATCGCATCCCACTAATCGTGGGCTTAAACCACGGGGCCGACCTTTCGATTGCCTCGGTGGCGAGCGTGGCGTAGATGTGTGCAGGCACCGAGTGAAAGCCTTCGGTGTTGTAGTAGGCGAGATCACAAACTTGCGAGTCTTGCGCTTCGATCCCGATATAAAAGTCGGCCGCAAAATCATTTGCCAATTGTGCGTGTCGTTGCGGGTTGGGGTCGCTAATGACAGCGAGATTCGTGTGTTGTGAGCGCAGTCTGTCGGCAAGATCACTGGTTAAACGGTCGAGTTTGGTGAATTGTCCGACAACCACTCGCAAATTGGCGAGATCTTGACCGTGTTTTGTCGCTGTGTGGCGCTCACGAACGACGCCCACACCCAAGCCAATGCTAGAATTTTGACTCGCGCGCTGTAATGCCTGCAAAGTTTGTGGACCGCAAATGCCGTCCGGCACTAGTCCATAATTTTGTTGAAACTCAGTCAGCACTTTGGCAGTTTTTTGGCCCAGGAAGCCATCTACTCGCCCGCAATCAAAACCTGTGCGCGACAGAAGCAACTGCAATTGGCTCACATCGTCGCCCCGTTGAAGGGGAGAAGTCAAATACAACAGTCGATCGCCCAACTCGAACGACGACTCGACCAGCGTCAGCCAAGTTGCGTGGTCACATACCCCCGAAACATGAAGCGAGCGAATTTTCTGAAACTCGGCGACTGCACTCTGGGTTTTTTCGCAATAAGTATTTTGGAGTACATCAGCAAGATCTAATAGACCAGCCGCTGCAAGTCGCTTTTGCAGGTTTCCGACAGCGTCTTGGCTGTCGCCGAGGGTTAGCTCTTTGTCGGGATAAATTCTGCGATCTCCGCGAGCAGTTGTGTCTTACCTTTTGCGCCGACCATCTTCTTTTTTATCTCACCGTTGTTGAAAATCAGCAATGTCGGGATGCTCATCACGCCAAAACGTTGCGCAATGTCGCCGTGATCGTCGACATTCAATTTGGCGATCGTGACTTTGCCGGTTTGCTCTTTGGCGATTTCAGCAAGCACTGGCGCAATAGCTTTGCATGGCCCGCACCATTCGGCCCAAAAGTCGACCAAAATTGGTGTGGTCGAAGACTTAACCGTCTCGTCAAAATTTGCACTCGTCAAAGTGATAATGCCATCAGCCATTGCAAAACCTTTCATTTAGTCGCGTGCCTACGCGAGCAATGACAGGTTATCTCTTGGGTGTTAGCTAGTGCTGTGACTCAAGCCATCGTTCACAGTCGATAGCCGCCATGCAACCCGAACCCGCCGCGGTAATTGCTTGTCGATAGGTGTGATCCTGCACGTCACCACAGGCGAAAACACCGGCAATGTTCGTATACGACGAACCAGGTTTTGTTTTTAGGTAACCGCTGGCTTCCATTTCGAGAACTCCTTTAAACAAATCAGTATTTGGACGATGACCGATCGCCACGAACAGACCCGTCACATCAAGCCTCGACTTTTCGCTCGTCACGGTGTCGATCAGCCCGACACCAGTCAGTTTCTCGGTACCAAAAAGTTCTGTTACTTGTTTATTCCATGCAATTTGAATTTTTGGATTGCTTTTTGCCCGCTGTTGCATGATCTTTGATGCCCGAAGTGCATCGCGGCGCACGACGAGCGTGACCTTCGTGGCGAACTTCGTCAAAAACGAGGCTTCTTCAATCGCCGAATCGCCACCACCCACGACGACGATTTCTTGTCCCTTGAAAAAGAACCCGTCACAAGTGGCGCAGGTCGAAAGACCGTGACCATAAAACCGTTTTTCGTTTTCAAGACCCAACATCAGCGATTGTGCACCGGTGCTGACGATCACCGAATTGGCGAGGTACAAATCTTCGCGTACCCAAACTTTAAATGGCCGTTGAGAAAAATCGACCTTTGTGACTTTCTCAGTGATGAAAGAAGCATTGAATCGTGCCGCTTGTTCGCGAAACTTGAGCATCAGATCCGGGCCCATCACCCCCTCTGGGAAACCTGGAAAGTTTTCGACATCAGTTGTCAACATCAATTGACCACCAGGTTGGTCAGACGTGCTCGACGGCTCGCCTTCAATTACGAGCGGGGCGAGATTTGCGCGCGCGGCGTAGATCGCAGCGGTCAAGCCAGCCGGACCTGAGCCGATGATGATTAGTTCTTGAACTTTTGTATCGACCACAACTACTTCCTTTAGTTTTTGGTTTTTGGGTGTCGTTTGCGCATCAGCAATGCACCAAAGCTGGCGAACAGAATCGACAAAACAAAATAGGAAACCCAAACAGCGTTTTCACGACTCAGCCAAACGTCCAACAAGTCGTTCAGCCCGCGAGTCAAACCAATGAATATCAGTACGATTATTGTTATTGCGGCTACCCCCGCAATCAAGCCAAAAACCACCCCGCGGACAAGGTTGGCGACTGGTCGAGTGGTTTTGTCGCTTACGAAGTCGACCCAACGGTCGATTGCATCAACCGTTTTTTTAGCCCATCTCGGGTCGGTGAATGGATTTGAGATCACGCTCTCAGACTAACGCCGTTTTTTTTGGCGCTTTATGCAGCGTTAAAGGAAATATCTTGAATTACCCCTTGGTAAGGGTTTTTCGCACTGCATTGCACACTCGTACCGACTTCGCGCAACACCAACAAAACGAATTGTGCTTCACTCGGCACGACAAACTGAGCGACGCCACGGCGAGTGTTGTAGTCGGCACCGGTGCGAGGGCCCCATTGTTCGAGACGACTCGGTGCTGCGCCGTTCGCGGTGTAAATCTCAAGTGACCACGGCGCGTTTTTCATGCCGACAAGCAATGTCCCCGTTGAGGCGCGCGAAAGTTCGATCAGTACGCCGACATATTCTTTGGTTCCAAAAAATTGATTTGCATAGCAGTCGGTGGTCCACGCAGTTTTCGAGTTGCTGTCGCGTAAAGCCCATATTTGAGCCTCGTTTTCTTGAGCGTCGTCACCGTTCGGATCAAAGCTAACCATTCTTGAAATCGTCACCGGAGATTTGTCGATCACGACATTCTGGGCGACTTGGGTGTCAATTTGTTGTGACGAGTTCGACCGTGTTGCAACGAATCCAACGGCGATACTCAACAACAACACGACGAGACTTAAAATTTTTGTGCTGGGTGGAAGTGAAAAAAATCGCCAAGATGCTTTCTGCGCACGTGGGTCGCGCAAC
>JAQCDY010000078.1 GCA_027729785.1 Actinomycetota bacterium
GAATGTGCGAGAAATCAAATTCTCTGACGATGTTTCTGCCTTCGCCGAATTTGAACTACAGGTTGTGCCCAGCGTTGTCGGCCCGAGGCTGGGGGCGAACACGCAAGCCGTAATCAAAGCCGTGAAAACCGGCAACTGGGTGCGAAAAGGCGATGTGATCACCGCAGGATCGATCGATCTGCAACCAGGTGAATATCAACTGAAACTTGTACCCAAAGCCTCTGGGGCGAGTGCAGCACTGAACACGACGAGTGGTGTGGTCGTTCTTGACATTGATCTGACCCCAGAGCTTGAAGCCGAAGGCGCGGCGCGAGATGTGATTCGTTTGGTCCAACAGCAACGCCGCGACGCCGGGTTGGATGTGTCCGACCGAATTCATTTGCGGTTGGGGTTGCCAGCCGAACTTCGTGCGCAGGTTGAAGTGCACCATGAGACGATTAAAGCTGAGACTTTGGCTACTGAATTGGATGTTTTTGTGCTCACCGACAATCAGGCTCCGAACGCCGATTTAGATGGAGTGGCAGTGTTTGTGGCGGTAAATCCGATATCGTAACGCGGTCAAATTGGTGCGTTCTAAAATCGAACCGCTTGAGAGGTAAAAATGGCATCTGCTAAGAAAAAACAGCAGGCAATGGCTAAAAAGAAGCTGGCGGCGCGTAAAAAAGCAGCACTGAAGAAGAAGCTTGAGCTGAAGAAGAAGCTTGAGCTGAAGAAGAAGCTTGAGCTGAAGAAGAAGCTTGAGCTGAAGAAGAAGCTTGAGCTGAAGAAGAAGCTTGAACTCAAGAAGAAGCTTGAACTGAAAAAGAAACTCGAAGTCAAGAAGAAACTTGCTCTACTCAAGGACCTCAAGAAGCGTAAAGAGCAAGAAAAACGTAAGGCGATCAGCGAACGCAAACGTCTGCAGCGTGAGAAGCAAAAGTTGGCCCAACGCTTGGCAAAAGAACGTGTCAAATTGAAGGCCCAACAACTCGCTGAGCGACTTGCGCTGAGAGCGGCAAAAGAAAAAGAGCGGCAAGACCTGAAGAATGCTCGTGCTGCCGAAAAAGCGGCAAAACTTCAGGCACGCGAAGCTGCACGATTGGCAGAAATCGAAGCCAACCGAAAACCAGTCGCTCCGCCCAAGCCACCGATCATCAAGGGTGTGATGCAAGATGGCATTACGCCGACCAAAGAATTCAACATCGAATTTTTGATTTCGCAACGCGAACAACTAATAGCCGAACGTCGCAACCTGCTGGGCCAGGCCGACCAACTTGAGAGCGAAGCCAATGCCATTGTCGAAAACTCAGAGATGGGTGATGTCCAATTTGACGATGAAGGCGGAGAGGGCGACACGATGGTCGTGGAGCGTGAGCGAGATCTGACGCTTTCGGCAGCCGCCCGCCAAACAGTCGAAGAAATCGATGCAGCGCTCGCGCGACTTGAGACAGGTGATTATGGTTATTCATCCCGCTCTGGCTTGCCGATCCCGCGTGAAAGACTAAAAGCGATTCCGTGGACGACTGAACTCGTCAAAGAGCGTGCAGGTGGCATCGGTTCCTACTAGGGCTCTTAATTCAAGTGCCAAAATTGTTATCGGGCTGGTCGTTGTCTCCGATCAGTTGAGCAAACATTGGGCCCTCAACGAACTTGCTGGCGGTCGCACGATTGATATTTTTTGGACCTTGCGTTTCAATTTGGTTTTCAACTCGGGAATGGCCTTCTCTAGAGGTCAAGGTGCGGGTCGGATAATCGGAGTATTGGCTATTGGGGTCGTCGTATGGTTGTGGCGCAGTTTGTCCAAGACGACATCGAAGCTTGCGGGGATCGGAACGTCTCTTTTAATTGGTGGGGCACTCGGCAACGTGGCAGATCGGCTGTTTCGAGACGAAGCCTGGCTAGGTGGGGCAGTGGTTGACTTTATTGATCTGCAGTGGTTTCCAGTTTTTAACATTGCCGACTCATCGGTAACGATCGGTGCGACTTTGTTGATCTACTCATCGGTAGTCAATGCGAGACTGAAGAACAAATCGTGAATCCAGAGACTTTTGGCGCCGACGAATCTGAAGCACGTGTGATCAATGAATTTGTGCCTGCGGCTTTGGCTGGTCAACGTGTCGACCGCATTGTTTCACTGATCGCCGACATTCCTCGGGCAGCAGCAGCAGCCTTGATCGATGCAGGCGCAGTAAAAGTTGACGGTGTGGCGGTCAAAGCAGGAAAATTGAAAGTCACGGAAGGTCAGCAACTTCAAGTTGAACTTGCTCTGCTACCCAAAAAACAGTTACCGTTGCCCGAGCCAAACATCAACCTTGAAATTGTTTACTCAGACGACGATGTGATCGTGATCAACAAGCAAGCGGGCATCGTTGTCCACCCGGGCGCGGGCAACCCGACCGGCACACTTGTCAATGCCGTGTTGGCGAAATTTCCCGATGTAGCAACTGTCGGTGATCCGTTTCGCCCAGGTGTGGTGCATCGACTCGATGCGGGTACCACTGGTCTAATGGTGATGGCGCGTACCAATCGTGCCTACGAAGCTCTGGTTGATGCACTATCTCGTCGAGTTGTTGTAAGAAGATATTTGGCGCTGGTTTGGGGTCATATGAGCGCGGCTTCTGGCGTGATTGATGCGCCACTTGGTCGCAATCAACGCGACCCGACGAAGATGTCGGTTCTCGCGGGCGGAAAAGTTGCCCGAACAACCTATGAAGTTCAACGGGCTTTTAATTTGCCAGTGGATTGTTCGCTTCTCGAGTGTGGCTTAGAGACGGGGCGTACGCATCAGATTCGTGTGCATTTGGCAACCCTGGGGAACGGTGTTGTTGGTGACGTCACCTATGGGGGTGCGAGAAGTGTGCTCTCATCACCAAGGCCGATGCTGCACGCAACTAGTTTGCAATTCGATCATCCAGTGACTGGCAAAGAAATGAAATTCAACGCTGCAATACCGCAAGATTTTTCGGCAGTCTTGGCCAAGTGCTCGCAAAGTACCGACTAGAGAAGTTTTGTAAAACTGTTTATTTTTTGACGGTGGGCCAGGCTGCGGCGCCTTTTGAAATTGCCACGATTTCTTCGAGTGTGTATTTGTCTAGGTGCTCGCGCATGTGTTCGCTCGCCAGGTTCCACACGGCCAGCAATACACATTGACCTTCATGGTCGCAAGAACCATCTTTATGTGGCTCACCAAAATCACCAACAGAAATCGGCCCATCCACCGCCGAGATAATTTCTGAAAGACGAATTTCTCCGGCTGGTTTGGCCAAGATGTAGCCACCTCCAACTCCACGCTTCGATTTGACGATGCCGGCGCCTTTGAGCGCCAAGAGAATTTGCTCAAGATACGGCTGAGGAAGGGCGGTTCGTTCGGCGATGTCACGCACCGAAGTCGGCTCGGACTGCTCTGCATGCAAACTCAGCGAGAGAAGGGCACGGCAGGCGTAATCACCCCGGGTAGAAATTCGCACGCCTTTATACTATGACAACCAGACCAGCGCTGAAATTGCACTCCTGCGCAAATAGGGCTGCACTACTCTCAAAGGGCACAACATGGCAACTTCACACACGCCCGGTCCACGGCTTCCTAACTACAAAAATGGCTGCATCACCGGCATCATTCCTGCGTTGCTCGGCCCCGGCGGCACAAAAGAAGTTCCTGATTGGATGCCTAGTTGCGTGCAAAATGCCAAACAGGTAGTTCTGTTGGTGATCGATGGTTTGGGTTGGCATCAGTTGCAAAAAAATATCCAACAATGTCCGACGCTAGCTGCGATGCAAGGTTCAGCGATCACGACGGTGGCTCCGACGACAACAGTCAGCGCGCTCACTTCAATCACCACTGGTCTTGCCCCTGCCGAACACGGCTTGGTTGGCTATCGCATCGACATGGGCGGGCGAGTGATGCAAATGCTCAAATGGGGCGATGAGAAGGGTGATCTCAGAAATATGTATCCACCCGATCTGATTCAGCCCTGCCCGCCGTTCATGGGCGCAAGCGTGCCAGTCTTGAGCAAAGCCGAATTGGAAGGTTCGGCTTTTACCGAAGCACATTTGCGCGGCGTTCGAGCACGAGGTTGGCGTGCGGCTTCAAGCATCGCCGTTGAAGTCGGGCAACTGCTGCGCGGTGGTGAAAAATTTATCTACGCCTACTACGACGGTGTCGACAAGATTGCTCACGAGCGTGGATTTGGTCCTTTTTATGAAGCCGAGTTGCGCAGCGCCGATGAAATTGTCAAAAACATTCAGGATGTTCTCACACCGAACTCGGCACTTGTTGTAACTGCAGATCACGGTCAAGTTATGGTTGGTTCGAATACAAAATCACCTCACACCGACGTGCTGGCGATGACTAGTTATCAATCTGGCGAGGGCAGGTTCAGATGGCTTCATGCGCGTGGCGGCACGCAAGTTGAGTTGTTGGCTCGCGCCGAGTCGCATCACTCTGATTGTGCGTGGGTTGTCGGCAAAGAACAAGTGATTGACGAAAATTGGCTCGGACCGCGACTTGGAGCATCCACCCGAAAGCGTCTGGGAGACGTGGCACTCGTGGCTCGCGACCCAGTTAGCTTTGATGACGGCGCCGAAACCGGGGCATATTTACTGCAATGTCGTCACGGTGCTTTGACGGACGATGAACTAGATGTGCCGTTGCTCGCAACGGCAATTAAGTGATAAGTTTGGCGACCCACCATGAAAAGCCCCGAAGATAAACCTGTTGAATCAGACCCGAAGACCGAAGTGATCGTTGAGCAAGAAGAAAGTGCGCTCGAGACCGTCACGGCACCTGCCAAAGTAATGCGAATTGGTTCGATGATCAAACAATTGCTCGACGAAGTCCACTCGATGACTTTAGACATGCCGTCGCGTGAGCGCCTGGCCGAAATTTACGAGCGCTCGATCGTCGAATTAGCAGAAGCGCTGTCGCCTGATCTGCAAGAAGAGTTGCGAATGCTGGCGTTGCCATTCAACGATGGTGAAGTGCCATCAGATGCTGAGTTGCGGGTGGCCAAAGCGCAGTTGGTTGGTTGGCTTGAAGGTTTGTTTCACGGCATCCAGGCCACGATGTTTGCCCAGCAACTATCAATGCGTCAGCAATCTGATCAACGACAAATTCAGTCGGGTCAAACGCCCAACGCACAACCGGGGGATCGTCCAGGAACTTACCTTTAATGGGTAAGTCGTTTACGCACCTACACGTCCACACAGAATTTTCGATGCTCGATGGGGCGTCACGACTCGACGAACTCGTGGGTCGTGCAGTGGCCGACGGCCAATCGGCTCTTGGGATCACCGACCACGGCAATATGTATGGAGTAATTGATTTTTATAAAGAGTGCACCAAGCGCGGCATCAAACCCGTGATCGGTACCGAGGCCTATATGGCTTATGAATCACGCCATGAGCGCCCAACTCGTCGTGGACGCATCGACGACAGCGGGGGCGACACCGAAGCCGGGAAAAAACTTTATTATCACTTGACGCTTCTTGCCGAAAACAATGTTGGCTACAAAAATTTGATTCAGTTGGCGAGCCTCGCGTTTCTTGAGGGCTATTACTACCAGCCGCGAATGGATTGGGAGTTGCTGACTAAATACAGTTCGGGATTGATCGCAACATCGGGGTGTTTAGGTGGGCATGTTCTGCAGGCCCTCAAAAATGGCAAAGACGAAGAAGCATTAAAAACCGCGGCCCGGCTACAAGACATCTTCGGCAAAGACAATTTTTTCATCGAGCTGCAAGATCACGGCATCCCGCTGCAGATTGAAACAAATCCAAAACTTATCGAAATCAGCAAAAAAATCGGGGCACCGTTACTGGCGACAAACGATTGTCACTACACGAATCGTGAAGACAGCGGATCGCATGACGCCTTGCTTTGTGTGCAGACCGGCTGCACGATCCACGATCCTAATCGGCTCAAATTTGAGGGGCATGAGCATTATCTAAAAACCGCAGAAGAAATGCGGTGGTTGTTTCGCGAACAGCCGACCTCTTGCGACAACACTTTGTGGATAGCCGAGCGGGCGAAAGTAGATATTCAATTCAATGTTCCCGTCTTGCCGAATTTTCCGATTCCCGCGGGCTTCGTCGATGACCACGCATATCTCGAACATCTGAGCTGGATCGGCGCCAAACAACGCTGGGGCGAGAAGCTCGCGCCCGAAGTTGTCGAAAGAGTCGCATACGAGTTGTTGACGATCAAGACGATGGGATTTAGTTCGTATTTCTTGATCGTTTGGGACTTGGTGGATTACGCCCGCGAAAAGTCGATTCGAGTCGGGCCTGGTCGCGGATCGGCAGCGGGTTGTGCAGTGGCTTACTCACTACAGATCACGGACCTTGACCCAATTAAATATGACTTGTTGTTCGAACGCTTTTTGAATCCTGGTCGTCGGTCAATGCCAGACATCGACATGGATTTTGACTCGCGATACCGCGACGAAATGATTCGTTACGCATCCGAAAAGTATGGTCGAGACCACGTTGCACAAATCATTACTTTTGGCACGATCAAGGCGCGCAACGCCGTGCGAGATGCGGCACGGGTTTTGGATTATCCCTACGGCTTGGGCGACAAGATTGCCAAGTTGATGCCACCAGTGGTGATGGGTCGCGATACGCCGCTCAAATATTGCTTCGAAGAGGACGATCAACACAAAGACGGTTTTCGCGCCGCGAGCGACTTGAGGGCACTCTATGAGAGCGATCCCGACGTCAAAACGATCATCAAAACGGCGCGCGGACTTGAGGGCTTGAAGCGCAGTGTCGGCATTCACGCTGCTGCCGTGGTGATTACTAAGGAAAAACTCACCGAGTATTTGCCGATTCAGCGCAAAGCCGAACCTGGCCAGCAAGCGGAGCATGCGCCAATCGTGACGCAATATGAAATGCACGCCGTTGAAGAACTCGGACTGTTGAAAATCGACATCTTGGGATTGCGCAACCTGGACGTAATCACCGACACGAACAAAATGATCCAAGAACTTCGGGATCCGAACTTTGACATCGACAAGGCGCCTTTTGACGACATCAAAACCTATGAATTACTGCGTCGCGGCGACACGATCGGGGTGTTTCAACTTGAGTCACAGAACATTCGAGCACTGGTACGCAGCATGGTGCCGGGCACGATCGACGATTTGGCAGCGATTGTCGCTCTTTATCGACCAGGCCCGATGGGTGCGAATATGCACAACGACTTTGCCGATTTCAAAAATGGCCGTAAATCACCCCAAATTTTTCATCCGGATGCCCAAGATCTATTGGGTGACACATATGGCTTGATGATCTATCAAGAAAGCATGATGAGGGTTGCGCAAAAGTTCGCTGGCTACAGCCTCGAAGAAGCCGATGATCTACGAAAAGCATGCGGCAAAAAAAATCGTGCGGACATGAAAAAACAACGGGCCAGTTTTGAACAGGGTTGCATCGACCGTGGTTACGGTCAAGATCTTGGTGAGACTTTGTTTGATTCA
>JAQCDY010000079.1 GCA_027729785.1 Actinomycetota bacterium
CGTCCGTTGCGACCAGCCTTCCCAGACGGCTATCGCAACGAAACGCAAGTCGTGATCACCGTGATCGGTGCCGACCAAGTGAACCCGCACGATGTGCTGGCGATCAACGCGGCGTCAGCGTCGTTTATGATCTCCGGCATTCCATTTGATGGACCAATTGGCGCCGTGCGCTTGGCATTCAGCCAAGAAGGTTCATGGATCGCCCACCCGACATTCGAAGAAGGTGAGCAGTCGACATTTGAACTCGTCGTCGCTGGTCGAGAACTTGACAGCGGTGATGTCGCCGTGATGATGGTCGAAGCAGGTGGAACCGAAAAAAGTTTCACTTATTACGCCGACGGCGCACCAAAAGTGACCGAAGAAGTTATTGCCAGCGGCCTTGAGGCCTCGAAGCAATTCATCAAAGAGTCGATCAAACTGCAACGTCAGCTTGTTGCCAGCGTTATCGCAACTCGTGGCGCAATCGAGCCGCTCAAGTACACGCCAGTACTCGACTACAGCGACGAATTGTTCGCAGCAGTCGAAGCGGCAGCAGCGACAAAACTTCAACCTGCAATTCGAATCGCGCTAAAGAGTGATCGAAACGCGGCAATCGACGACGCAACGGCACAAACACTTGCCGAACTTGCCGAAAAGTTTCCTGCTCAAGAAAAGCAAATCAAAGAAGCAGTTCGTTCGCTGACCAAGAAACTTGTGCGCAAGCGCGTGGTCGACGAGGGCATTCGCATCGATGGTCGCGGTCCAGCCGACTTGCGCCCAGTTTCAGCCGAAGTTGGTTTGATTCCGACGGCGCACGGCACCGGGTTGTTTCAGCGCGGTGAGACGCAAGTATTGAACGTGTTGACAATGGCAATGCCAAAGATGAATCAGATGATTGACTCGATCACACCCGAAACGTCAAAGCGTTACATGCACGACTACAACATGGCTCCATGGGCGAACGGTGAAACTGGTCGCGTTGGTACACCGAAGCGACGCGAAATCGGCCACGGTGCACTCGCCGAGCGTGCGTTGTTTCCTGTTGTACCTAGTCAAGAAGAGTTCGCCTACACACTGCGCCTAGTCAGCGAAGTGTTGTCGTCGAACGGTTCGACTTCGATGGCATCGGTTTGTGCATCAAGTCTTGCGTTGATGGATGCAGGCGTGCCGATTGTTGCGCCAGTCGCAGGCATCGCCATGGGTCTGATCTTTGATCAGGGCAAGTACACGGCGCTAACAGACATTCTTGGTGCTGAAGATGCTTTCGGCGACATGGACTTCAAAGTTGCCGGCACTGCAGACGCAGTTACCGCATTGCAACTCGACACGAAAATCGAGGGCATTCCGAGTGATGTGTTGGCAAAGGCATTGCAACAGGCCAAAGAAGCGCGCTTGAAGATTCTCGACGTGATGAACTCGGCGATCAGTGCACCTCGTGCAACTGTCAACGAGAGCGCACCGAAGATCGTGACATTCACGATTCCGCTTGACAAAGTCGGCGAGGTAATCGGGCCAAAGGGCAAAGTCATCAACACTATTCAGCAAGAAACTGGTGCTGAGATCAATGTGTCTGACGACGGCGCTACCGGCATCATCACAATTGGTTCGCCAGACAACTCAAAAGTCGAAGATGCGAAATCACGCATCTTGGCGATCGTTGATCCACCAACTGCAGAACTCGGCGCCGTCTACACGGGTCGCGTGGTTAACACTGCGGCGTTTGGCGCATTCGTAAATATCTTGCCTGGTCGTGATGGCTTGGTGCATATTTCGAAACTTGGCAATGGTCAGCGTGTGGCTCGCGTCGAAGATGTGCTCAACATCGGCGACGAGGTTCAAGTTCGTGTCGATGACATTGACGATCGTGGCAAAGTCAGCCTGAGTCTGATCGGCCCAGATGGCGAGGTCATCAAGGGCTCTGGTGGTTCTGCAGGTGCTCCGTCAGATCGTGGCGATCGTCCGCGTTCGAATGACCGTGGTCCGCGTAATGATCGCCCGCGTTCGAATGATCGAGACTCGCGTGGCGGCCGTGGTGATCGCAATGATCGCCCGCGTTCGAATGATCGTGGTCCGCGTAACGATCGTGGTGATCGCAATGATCGTCCGCGTTCGAATGATCGAGACTCGCGTGGCGGCCGTAATGCACCATCAGACGCGGTCAGCGTAAGTTTCGAAGAAGAGTTTGACCGCGACTTGCGCAATGATCTCGGAGATCTTGGCTGAGATGACGATTCGCGTCGGTGTCATTGGCGCTGCCGGACGGATGGGTGCGACGGTCTGCGCTGCAGTCGTCGCCGATAAAAACTTAGAGCTTGTCGCTGCGGTAGATACCGCGTCGGTTGGTTCGGTTGTCAACGGCATCACGGTGTCTTCAGAACTTCGTGCACTTGCCGATGCCAAAGTCGAAGTCGCTGTCGACTTCACTGTGGCTGCGGCTTCGCGCATCAATCTGTCGTGGCTGGCGATGCACAACATTCACGCAGTTGTCGGCACGACTGGGTTCACCGATCAAGACATCGAAGATTTCAAAAAACTGTTCTCGTCGAGTAACTGCATTGTTGCGCCGAATTTTGCGATAGGTGCGGTTTTGATGATGCGGTTCGCTGAAATAGCCGCTCCATTTTTTGAAACTGCTGAAATCATAGAAATCCACCACGACGGCAAAGCCGACTCACCCTCGGGCACGGCGATTTCGACGGCCAAACGCATGGCAGCAGCGAGCAACACTTGGGCCAAAGACCCAACCAAGCACGAGGCAATTGCTGGTGCGCGCGGCGCCAAAGGCTCGGGCGATATTCCGATTCACGCAGTTCGCATGCGCGGTGTCGTAGCCAACCAAGAAGTCGTGCTTGGCACGCAAGGTCAGACATTGACAATTCGCCACGACACGATTGACCGCGCAAGTTTCATGCCCGGAGTCGTATTGGCGTGCAAAAAAATTGCCGAGCACAAGGGCTTCACCCTCGGGCTCGACAAGTTCTTGGGTATTTAAGCGCGAATTCTTTTGGCGCTGCGTTAATTAGCGCAGTGAGTTGATCACTGCGTCGTAATTTGGTTCGTTGGCGATTTCGCTGACGAGTTCGGTGTGCAGCACTTTGCCTTTTTCATCGGCGACAACGATTGCTCGCGCCAGCACACCTTTGAGCACGCTGTTGGCGAGATTGACGCCGAATGCGGCACCAAAATTTGATCTGAATGACGACGCAGTCTTGACATTGCCGAGACCTTCGTTGCCGCAAAATCGACCTTGCGCAAACGGCAGGTCAGCCGACACGCAGAAAACCTCGGTATTTCGCAAACTTGGGGCGATCTCATTGAACCTGCGAGTACTAGTCGCACAAGTCGGCGTGTCGATGCTCGGGAAGATGTTAAAAACCACACGCTTGCCAGCGATGTCTTTGTTGCTGATGTCTTGCAGCGCGCTAGTTGTGAGCGAAAACTTCGGCAATGCTTTGCCTGTTGCTGGTAATTTGCCACTTACCGAAACGGGATTGCCACCCAAAGTCACAGTCGTACCAGATTTCTTGCCGGCTTTTTTTGCACTCTTCTTTTTGCCAGATTTTTTGACGGCTTTTTTAACAGATTTTTTCTTCTTATTTTTCGTGATTTTCTTTTTTGATGCCATGGTTTCTCCTGATCATGCAGCTTTTGGTCGACCCTTGCGAATCGATTGCAAAGTTGAGGCTACGAACAAACCGCCGACAACCCACCACTGATAGCGCTCGATATAGCCGAGAAAGTCTCGGATCTGCTCTTCGAACAATTTTCCACCACGCCACAGCACCAACAATTTCAGCGCGATGCCCACCATCAATAGCGGCACGAACTTTTTGGGCGCCATGCGTCGATGTCCGAGCAACAAGCAAACGATGTTGCTGCCAGGCATGAGCACAAGAATTGCGGGCCCTGCTTTGTCAACTAGGCGTTCCGTCCACCTATATATTGCAGGCAGTTCGCCAATGTTGCCTTCTACCCAGCCGAGCGCTTTTGTGCCGTACCAACGACCCACCAAAAATAGTGCGACGCCGGCGATCAGCACACGAGTGAAGCCAATGACTGAATAACTGAACAGATCGATATATGGCACCGAGCCAAACAAGTTGCGGTTGCGCGAACTGAGCATCAACACGAGCCGTGGTCGTTCATCGACCAGCGCTGGCCCGATGTTGCTGCCGATCGTGCCGATCACAAACAACAATGTTGTAAGCGTCAGCACTGCTTTGCGCATTCGTAGAACGCTAGCCGACTTGCTAACTTTAATTTACTCAATCTAAGACTCTCGGGGGATCAATGAAGGGTTTAATGCAGGACACACCATTAACAATGGTGCACATTTTCGAACGGGCCGAAAATTATCACGCCGATAAGACGATCACGACGGCGACCGCAGTTGGCAAAGACCGCACGACTTATGGCGAGTGGGCTGCACGCACGCGCCAACTCGGTGGTTCGCTCGACAAACTAAAAATTACGCGCGATGGTCGTGTTGCAACTTTTGCCTGGAATACCGCGCGACATCTTGAACTTTATTTCGCCGCGCCTTGCACCGGTCGCGTATTGCACACCTTGAACATTCGATTATTTCCTGAGCAGTTGACTTATATCGCCAATCACGCCGAAGACGAAGTTGTTTTCGTTGACCGTTCGTTGTTCGCATTGCTCGCGCCGTTGTTGCCGACGTTTAAAACGGTCAAACACCTCGTGATCATGGATGACGGCAAGGGCGATGTGCCAGATTCTGTACCTGGCATGCAGATGCATAACTACGAAGAACTGATCAAAGGTGTTTCGGGCGTTGAATTCAAAATCACCGACGAAAATTTGGCTGCCAGCATGTGCTACACGAGTGGCACCACGGGCAATCCGAAAGGCGTCGTTTATAGTCACCGCTCGACTTATATGCACACGATGGGCGCGATGATGGTTGATTCGCTTGGCGCTCGCGAAAGTGATGTGATCTTGCCGGTCGTGCCAATGTTCCACGCCAACGCATGGGGCTTGGCGCACGCAGCAGTTGCGTGTGGTGCGAGTCTTGTGTTGCCCGGTCCAGATCTCTCTGGCAAGGCGATTGCAAATTTGATCGTTGAAGAAAAAGTAACAGTGGCTGCCGGAGTGCCGACAATTTGGATGGGAGTGTTGCCTGAACTCAAGGGTCGCGACACATCTTCGTTGCGAGTGATTCCTGTTGGTGGCAGTGCGGTGCCAAAAGCGTTGAGTGAGGCTTATCGCGAAACTGTCGGTCTGCCGATCTTGCAAGCCTGGGGCATGACCGAGACGAGTCCGATTGCCGCGACTTGCAATCTCTCGCTTGCCGACCAGAAAAAATCAATCGAAGAGCAAGCCGAGTTGCGCACGACTGTCGGCACGATCAATTTCGGTGTCGACTGTCGCGTGGTGTTGCCAGGCACGACCACACCTGTGCCTTGGGACGGCGAGACGAGCGGCGAGTTGCAATGCGCAGGCTCATGGATTGCATCGACTTATTACAACGATGCTCGCGCCGGTGAAAGTTTCACCGATGACGGCTGGCTGCGCACTGGTGACGTCGCGACGATGGATTCTTCAGGTCGCATCCGACTAGTTGATCGCACGAAGGACTTGATCAAAACAGGCGGCGAGTGGATCTCATCGGTCGAAATAGAAAACGAATTGATGTCGCACCCGAAGATAAAAGAAGCTGCTGTTGTTGGTGTGCCGCACCCGAAATGGTCTGAACGACCGCTGGCATGTGTGGTGCTCAATCCTGGTGAAACTCTGACCAAAGATGAAGTGCTCGACTACATTCGGCCGAGACTTGCCAAGTGGCAAGTGCCCGACGATGTGGTGTTCATCGACGAAGTGCCGAAAACCAGCGTGGGCAAATTTTCGAAAAAGACACTGCGAGAAAAATTCGCCGATTACGTCTTGCCAACTATTTAAAACTAACCCTTCGTAAAAACTGTGAGGTCTGTTCGTCACTCGGACTGGCAAACAGTTGCTTTTTCGGGCAAATAGTGGCTGGATAAGGGTGAAACTAGCATTACTTGACAGTGAGACGGTTATAGTCTTATTGTCTCACTATGGCTATCTCGGCTACCGCAAATCCAGCGTCGTTCACTGAGGTTGAAACCCGCGTGCTGGACGCCACGAAATTAGCCATCGAAAAGTGGGGAGTTTCGCGCTTTACCGTCGCCGATGTTTGCGACCTGTCAAATGTTTCGCGCGCAACCGTTTATCGGATGTTTCCGGGCGGCAAAGAAGTTTTGCTTGAAGCGCTGCATGTGCGGTCACTCGATGAATTTTTCACGACGCTGTTAGCTCGTGCCGAAGGCGCAAAGTCGCTCGAAGATTTGCTCGTGCGATGCATAGTCTCGGCAACGACCGAGTTGCGCAACGATCAACACTTGGCGATGATGCTGGCCACCGAGCCGGGTACGACTCTGATGCAGTTCACGATTGACGGCTTGTCGCGCATCGTGCGTGTCGCTGCCTCATATTTGGCGCCGCTGGTTGCAGACTTCTTGCCGAAGCGCGAAGCCGATGCATTGGTCGAAGTTTTGGCTCGTCTTGTAATTTCTTATTTCTTGACGCCGTCAGATCGCTTTGACTTCACGAATGAGGCGAGTACCGCCAAGTTTTTGAATGCGCACATCAATATCCACGTATTAACAAAGTAAAACCACACGAACAGGAGCAATAGATATGTCAATCACAGAAAAGCAAAATCAAGAAATCATCGGTCGTGATGAGATCAACAACATTGAAGCGATTTTGAGCATTCCGCTCACGCCGGCAAATGAGATCGAACATGTCGTCAAGAACAACGCCGATTCGGTTTTCACTTGGGATTACTCACTGACTCGGCAGCCTTTGCGCAAGCTTTATGAAAAAGCCAAGACGAGTCAATGGAACGGCACGTTCGACTTGGATTGGAACACCGAAGTCGACATCGAAAAAACCATCACCACTGACCAGGAGGCGATCGGCCGTGGGATGAATGCAGACTTGTACGCAGATACAAAACTCGCAAAATGGACCGACAAAGAATGGCTCGAGTTCGGCATTCATAGCCGCAAGTGGAGCCTCTCACAGTTCCTGCACGGTGAACAGGGTGCGCTCATTTGCACCAGCAAGATTGTCGAGACTGTGCCGTGGTACGACGCGAAACTTTATGCCAGCACCCAGGTCGTAGACGAGGCCCGTCACGTCGAGGTGTTCGCTCGTTATCTTGACGAAAAACTCGACGGCGGCTACCCGATCAATCCGCACCTTAGTTTGTTGCTCGACGACATTGTAAAAGACTCACGTTGGGACTTCACATATCTCGGCATGCAAATCATGGTCGAAGGTTTGGCGCTCGCAGCATTCGGCTACTTGCACCAGTTGACGAGCGAGCCACTGTTGAAGAAATTGTTGCGCTATGTAATGAGCGACGAGGCCCGTCACGTGGCATTCGGTGTACTCAGCCTCAAAGAGGTTTACGACGG
>JAQCDY010000080.1 GCA_027729785.1 Actinomycetota bacterium
CAAGCCACACCGTGTGACCCGATTGCTGTCGCTCGATCACCGCCTCATTAAGCGCTCGCCACACCCGCGTTTGCCCAGTTTTCTTTTCTACAAGTTGCACCGCCAACATCATTCGTTCGTCGAGCACCATGTCGCTTTTATCATCCCGTCCTATCCAGCGCCCGAGGCAATCAATCAAGTCTTCGGGTTCGATCTCAGTCAAATAGCCGAGCGTCCCCATGTTTACTCCCAAGATTGGCACGGGCGCACCGCCCAACAATTCAACTGAACGCAGAATTGTTCCGTCACCGCCAAGGCTGATCAATAAATCTGCATCTTGAGCTGATCGGTCCGAACCGAATTCATCAAGACCCAATGCACTTGCATCACCCTTGGGCATCCACATCAGGTGGCCATTTTTCTTCAACCATTTTTCTGCTTGGCGAATCAGCGGCACGACTTCTTGTCGCGTGTGGTGTGCAACAACCACGACATTCACTGCAGAACTCATATCTATCAATCTATTGAATTCAAGGCGCGAGTCGGGTGTATTTAGCCACAAGCAAAAACTCATGGTTGCCGTCATGGCCCCGAATCGGCGAATCGATTATGCCCCGCACAACACATCCCAGCCCAGTAGCCATTGCCGCAACCTCTTGACAAACCCGACGATGAACTGCCGAGTCAGTAATCACCCCAGAAGCCTTATCGGCTTCGTTTTTGCTGGCTTCAAACTGTGGTTTTACTAGCACAATCACAATGCCTTCATTTTTTAGAGCGGACAAAATTTGCCCGAGAACTTCGTGTATCGAGATAAACGAAAGGTCGACGACAACGAAATCAAACAGCTTGCCGAAATTCGGCTTGCCTGCTTTTACCAATCGAGATATCTCGCGAGCATTTGTGTTTTCAACAATTACGACACGTGGGTCGTTGGCGACTCTTTCGTGCAACAGGTTCTTGCCGACATCGAGCGCCACGACCACTTCGGCGCCATGTTGCAAAGCACAATCAGTAAAGCCTCCCGTAGATGCTCCAACATCTAAAACACGTTTGTCTTTAAAATCTAAATTAAATTCGACAATCGCTGCTTCAAGTTTGAAACCACCCCTACTCACAAACTTCGGCGGCACGATCACTAAAAGCTCGTCGCTTGGCGCAACCATAAAGCCATGCGAAACTGCGATCGCGCCGTTCACAGAAACTATTCGTGCATCAATCGCTTTTTGTGCTTCAGCCTCAGTTTCAACCAGCAACTTTGCGACTAGTGCTTTGTCTAAACGCACTCGATTCAATTTGCGACACCTAAATGCTTTGCTAAGCCCATCAAATCTTTGACTACTAACGCGAATTTGTGTTGCGCCTGCAACTTGGTGGCCTCATTTTGATCTACGACGCCCGAGAGTGCGAGAGCGAATTTCGCGCCGATCGTTTTGGCAAATGCACCATCGGTTGAATAGCGGTCGCCGATCATCCAGCACGAATCTAAGTCGCGCAATTTCAACTCACGGCGAACAAGTTCTCCCATCGGTGCATTCGGTTTTCCGGCGACAACGGGCGATACGCCGCTGGCTGTCGCAATCGCCGCCAAGATCGATCCGCCACCGGGTATCACACCCGTCGAAGTCGGATACGTCGCGTCGTCGTTTGTGCCAATCAAAATTGCACCTGAACGCACCGCAGCCGAAGCACGGCGCATCGATTCAAAATTAAATGTGTGATGAAACCCGACAATCACGGCGTCAATATTTGCATCGCTAATTTCTTGTTCACTTTGTGTTGAGCCGTCATCGGTTCGACCTGCAACTATCGCTCCAACGCTTTCAACAGCCTCGACCACGCCGGGCCCACCAGCTACAAGAACACGTTGACCAGCCTTAAGCAGCGTCGCGGCTGCACCCGATGAAGTGAGCACATCGCCAACTGCGGGTATGCCCAGCGCCGCAAGCGTTTCTTCTTGCGATGCCACTTTGGCATACGAGTTATTTGTCACGAACAAAACTCGATGACCAGCCTCACGCAATGCAGCAATTGCTTCAACCGACCCAGCGATCGGCTCGTGCGACAACCAAACAACGCCATCTAGATCACACAGAATCGGTGCCGGCGAAGAATTTTTCATTGCGGGTTGCCGATTATCGCTATCTCTGCCACCCTTTCAGTGTGCCTCAGTTTGAACCCTTCCACGCACTTCGATATTCGCAGAAAGTTTCATTGCAAGACGTATGCGCTCAACCCTATGACGTGCAAAGTGATGCAGACCGAGCAAACTTTGCATCTCGAAGTGAATACAACATCGTCAATATTGACCTACCACTTGGGTCTGATCCATATTCGTCGGCGGCAAAACAATTTACGGATTGGCAACGTGCGGGCATCATTGTTCGCGATGAATTGCCGAGTTTTACTCTCTACCGAATGAAGTTTGCCGACAGCACCGGCAAGCAACGCCAAACCGTTGGCGTTATCGGTGCACTGAAAATTGAACCAGAAAAATCAATCGAGGTTTTACCGCACGAGCAAACCACCCCAAAGGCCAAAACCGATCGGCTCGAGTTGACCCGCGCAACGCATGCAAATCTCTCGCCGATTTGGGGTCTTTCGCTGACAAGTAACTTAACGACCGCTCTTGTCGAGCCTGGCGAGTCGCTCGGCTCGTTCACAGATGAGAACAATGTTCAACACAGCGTTGAGCGCGTCACCAACATAGCGCGATGTGCGGTGATCAGCAAACTGATCAGTCAAAATCCTGTTGTCATTGCTGACGGTCACCACCGTTATGCGATTAGCCGTACTTTTAGTGCCGGAGCAAAAGATCTTTCCGGTGCAACTTCTGTGCTCTGCTACATCAACGAACTTGTAGACGAGCAACTTAGTGTTGCCGCTATCCACCGTCTCTATTCAGATGTTGAGTTCACCATGCTTGTTAATCAACTAGCAAAATATTTTGAAATCTCAGAGTTGCGAAGTATCGATGCCTCAATTATCTCAAAAATGGCGATTGATCAACATCTGACTCTCGTCGCGCCAGATGGCACCGCAAAAATCATGAAGCCAAAGCCTGAAATGTTCAACGGTGTACGCAATCTAGATAGTGCGATGCTTGAGCACGCACTCTCTGCGCTTGATCTCACTGTCGCCTACCAACACGGCTATCGCGAAATTATCGAGCAACTTGCAACAGCAAAATTCACTGCGGCGGTGTTAATTCGTCCGGTCAGTGTCAGCGAAATTCAGCGAACTGCAAGCGAAGGCTTGCTGATGCCACCAAAGTCGACATTCTTCACACCCAAACTTCAAACTGGCTTAGTTCTTCGCGACCTCAATTAGGGACGCCGAGAGTTGAACTCGGTTGATGTAGCTATTCGCCGAGGGTATTTAAGCGATTAGCGACATCTGCAAATTTCGCATCGCTACTCTGAATCTTGACGAACAAGCGTCGCGCGCTCGCAACATCACCTGCACGGTCATAAAGATCTGCCAACACATACCACTCACGAAGATGATGTTCTTGCACCTTGTGCGGATCGCTCGTGCCGTGGGTCATCATCCGCACTGCACTTTGAAGTTCTCCCTGGTCGGCTAAAGCACCGGCAGCAACTATGCGACCTTCGGCAAGCAAGCCAGCTGGCGGCGACAGCAACTTCATTGACTCCCAAAGTTCGGTGACTTTTTCGTATCGGCGCAATGCGCGATAACAGTCTGCAAGCACGGGATGATTTACAACTTCAGCAGGTTTGATACCACGCGCAATTTCAAGTTGATCTGCCGCATCTTGCCAGCGACCGAGACGATACATCGACAAACCTGCAACCTCGTGCACAATCGCAATGCCCGATACTTGTGAAAGAAGTGGCATGCTCAGTTTGCGTGCCTCAGAATAACGGTGCGCTTCAAAAGCGTGCAGGGCTCGGGCTAGGCGCTCAATTGCACGGTCAGCGGTTGCGCCGAGTTGCTCTTTGATTTTGTTTGCGTCACCAGCCTCAACATTTTTAATGCTGACAGTCATTATCCGATCATCATCGTCTTCATGTCGCGACGAACGCTTCGAACTTGTTCGTGGACCAGACGAAGATTTTCGCGTTGAACCATCATCTTGCCAACGCTCACGAGTGTGCCTGGCTGGTGGATACGGATCTTTGCCGTATTTGCGGCCGCCCGTTTTGCGTTTTACATCATCTGAACGGCGCTGTGCATCGGTACGTGTATCTGGACCGTCATCACGTCGCGGACGCGGCGGACGATCTGATCGATCACTAGAACTGCGACGCGGACGATCCCGATCAAAACTGCGAGCCGGACGATCTGAACTATCTCGACGAGGCGGTCGATCGCGGTCAAACGGTCTAGCTGGGCGACGCTCACGATCACGGTCATCACGACGCGGCGGACGATCCCGATCAAAACTGCGAGCCGGACGATCTGAACTATCGCGGCGCGGGCGATCTGGTCGATCTGGGCGATCACGACGCGGTGGTCGGTCACGATCAAAACTGCGAGCCGGACGGTCAGAACTATCTCGTCGTTCTGGGCGATCTCGTCGATCTGGACGATCACGACGATCGCCAGCCCCTGCTGGACGTGGAGGGCGACTGCCTTTTACAAAAGGCTTTGCTGGGCGTCCAGTGCGCTCGCCTCGGTCTCTGCGTGGGCGACGATCAGAATCAGGGTTTTCGTCGCGTGGCATGGCACATTGACGCTATCGCCAAAACAACCAATAAAGACTGATGCTACGAGACTTAACTCGTGAAGCGCATTGCTCCATCTTCGAGTGGCGATTTGCGAAACATTTTTTTGTCGGCTTCATAATTTTGGGGATTAAGCCACGGCTCAGAATTGCCCTGTTTGGGCATCTTGTGCATCGTTCTTTTCATATAGCCCGAAGAAAAATCTTCAAGCCACTTGCGCGGCTCCATGTTCGTGTCTTCTTCTCGCAAAGTTGGGGTGCAGATCGATGTTTTCGTCTTGCGCATATGGTTCAACAATCGGCAAACATATTCGCACGTCAAGTCGGCACGAAGAGTCCACGATGCATTGATATAACCAAACGACGACGCCAAATTCGGCACACCCGAGTAGGCGCACCCCTTATATGTCCAAGTATCAGCGAAGTTCACCGTGTTTGAATCGACGACAAACTCCATTTCTCCAAGCGTCACGAGCTCGATCCCCGTCGCGGTGACAATGATGTCTGCCTCCAAATGCTCTCCAGACTCAAGTTGAATACCAGTCGAGTTAAAAGTTTTAATCTTGTCGGTCACCACTTCGGCTTTACCAGATTTAATTGCAACAAATAGATCGCTGTCGGGCACCAGACAAATGCGTTGGTCCCACGGGTTATACACCGGAGTGAAATGTTTTTCGACGTCGTAATCGGTTCCAAGTTCAACACGCACTGCATCAATCATGATCTGCTTTACTTCAGCCGGAAACGCTCGACAAAGTGCATACAGCTCTTGTTGCCTCGTCGTATTCTCGACTCTGGTCAATGCATAGGCAATCTTCTTTGGCCAAATTCGTCGCATTCTCTTTGCAAACGGATCAATCGACGGCCGCGAAATTACGAATGTCGGCGAGCGCTGCAGCAGCGTAATCTTGGCAACATCTCTTGCCATTGCCGGCACAATCGTCATCGCAGTGGCGCCAGAGCCGATAACCACGACACGCTTATTGCGATAGTCAAAGTCTTTTGGCCAGAACTGCGGGTGCACGACTGTGCCCTTAAAGTTTTCGATGCCTTCAAACTCGGGCGTGAAGCCCTGCTTGTAGCTGTAATAACCCGAACACATGAACAAAAAGTTGCAAGAAAAAGTGTTGACCGTATTTGCAACTTTGTCGACGACCGAAAGCGTCCAAGACTTTTTCGCAGTCGACCACTCGGCTTTTGTGACGTGCTGGTTGTATCGAATTTTTTCACCAAGATTGTTTTCAGCGATCGTTTCGCGCAGATATTCGAGAATCGCCGGACCATCGGCGATCGACTTGTCAGCCGTCCACGGTTTGAATCTGTAGCCAAGCGTGTGCATATCGCTGTCTGAGCGCACACCCGGGTAACGAAACAAGTCCCATGTGCCGCCGAAATTCGCACGACCTTCGAGAATCTGAAAACTGCGATCTGGGCTCATCGTCTTTAGGTGATATGCCGCGCCGATGCCCGAGATGCCGGCTCCAACGATGATCACATCAAAATGATTTTGTTCCGCAGTCACTTCAAAGACGATAGTGATTTTGCGAAGTTGAACTCGTGTCAGAAATGCAAATAGCCCCGCCTTTTGGGCGGGGCCATTTGTTTATTCAAAGATAATCTGGCGACGACCTACTCTCCCAGGAGGTCTACCTCCAAGTACCATTGGCGCGGATGGGCTTAACTGCCGTGTTCGAAATGGGAACGGGTGTGACCCCATCGCTATGGTCACCAGAAATTTGTAGTCATTTAGGGATCAACCCCTAAGGACTTCAGAGCAAGCACGAGCAAAATCCAAGCCCTCGGCCGATTAGTACCGGTCGGCTAAATGCGTTACCGCATGTACACCTCCGGCCTATCAACGTGATGGTCTCGTCACGGGCCTTACTGCATTGACTGCATGAGTGAACTCATCTTGGAACTGGCTTCCCGCTTAGATGCTTTCAGCGGTTATCCATTCCGTAGGTAGATAATCAGCCGTGCCTTTGGCAAGACAACTGACACACCAGAGCTACGTCCGTCTCGGTCCTCTCGTACTAGAGACAGATTTCCTCAATTCACTTTCGGCTGCGGAGGATAGGGACCGAACTGTCTCACGACGTTCTGAACCCAGCTCGCGTACCGCTTTAATGGGCGAACAGCCCAACCCTTGGGACCTGCTTCAGCCCCAGGAT
>JAQCDY010000081.1 GCA_027729785.1 Actinomycetota bacterium
TGATCCGAGAGCGAGAAATTCTCGCTGCAGAATCTGCAGGGAAGTGAGCAAAATCATGGCCGAAGCAACACCAGTGACACCAGAGCGCAACACTCGCAAATCGCGAGAGGGCATAGTCGTGTCGAACAAGATGAACAAGACGATTGTGATTGCGATCGTCGAGCGCATTCGTCACAAGAAATACGAGAAGTTCGTGACTCGCACCAAGAAGTTGTACGCCCACGACGAGGCAAACGATGCCAAGGTGGGCGATCGCGTTCGCGTCATGGAAACTCGTCCGATGTCGAAACTCAAGCGTTGGCGTGTTGTCGAAATTTTGGAGCGTGCGAAGTGATCCAACAAGAAACCCGACTTCGCGTTGCTGACAACAGCGGCGCTCGTGAAGTGCTCGTGATCAAGGTGCTTGGCGGTACTCGCCGTCGTTATGCATCGATCGGCGACGTCTTCATCGGCACCGTCAAAGACGCGATTCCTGGTGCGGCCGTCAAAAAAGGTGAAGTTGTGCGTTGCGTAGTTGTGCGCGTGGCCAAAGAGAAGCGTCGTCCAGACGGCAGCTACATCAAGTTCGATGAGAACGCAGCAGTTTTGATCAAAGAAGACTTGACCCCGCGTGGAACTCGAATTTTTGGTCCGGTTGGCCGTGAATTGCGCGAAAAGAAGTTCATGCGAATTATTTCGCTTGCCCCGGAGGTGTTGTGACATGAAGTTTAAAAAAGGTGACAGCGTGATCGTGATTGCCGGCAAAGACAAAGGTGCTACTGGCACCATCTCGTCGGTACTCCCGGCAAAAAATAAGGTGATCATTGACAAGGTGAACGTGGCCAAGCGCCATATGGTCGCCCGTGGCAAGAACACCAAGAGTGAAATCCTCGAAAAGCCGATGCCAATTCACGCTTCAAACGTGGCGATCAATCAAGGTGGCAAGCCATCAAAGATTGGTTACAAGGTGGATAAAAAAGGCAACAAAGTCAGAATTGCCAAGAAAACTGGAGCAGAGATTTAATGGCTGCAACAACTAAATACATGCCGCGCATGAAGGCGCATTACCTGAACACTGTGCGCACTGATTTGATGAAGCAACTTGAGTTGTCGAATCCGATGCAGGTGCCAACGATCGAAAAAATCGTGATCAACATGGGCGTGGGTCGGGCTACTCAGCAAGCCTCGCTGCTTGATGGCGCGGTCGCCGACTTGACAGCGATCAGCGGTCAAAAGCCGCTCGTGACCAAGTCACGTATCGCCATCGCGTCATTTAAGTTGCGCGAGAACCAAGCGATTGGTTGCAAAGTGACGATGCGCGGAGACCGCATGTGGGAGTTCTTCGATCGAATGTTGTCGATTGCAATTCCGCGCATTCGCGACTTCCGGGGCCTCTCGGGCAAGTCGTGGGACGGCAACGGCAACTACACATTCGGTTTGACCGAGCAACTTGCATTCATGGAAGTTCGCATCGACCAAGTGGACGTACCTCGAGGCATGGACATCACGATTGTTACAACTGCAAAAAGCGATGTTGCAGGAAAAGCTCTACTTGATGCTTTTGGTTTTCCATTTCGCAAGGGCGAAGTACCAACGTCTGTTACCAAAGCCAAGAAATTAAAGAAGAAATAAATTTACAGGATTAACACGGGACTAATTAGGACAACAACATATGGCAAAAAAATCACTCAGAATCAAAGCAGAGGCGAAACCAAAGTTCAAGGTACGCGGCTACACCCGCTGCCAGCGTTGTGGTCGAACTCGTTCGGTCTACAAAAAATTTGGTTTGTGCCGTTTGTGCTTCCGCGAGCTGGCGCACGCGGGCGAGATTCCTGGGATCACAAAGGCAAGTTGGTAATCGATCATGATGACTGACCCAATCGCCGACATGCTCACACGCATTCGCAACGGAAACGTTGCGCTGCGCAATGAAGTTTTAATGCCTGCGTCAAAACAAAAGTCTGCTCTTGCCGAGGTTCTCAAGCGCGAGGGCTTCATCGCCGACTATGCAGTCGTTCAAGATCCGCAAGGTTCGGGCAAAGCCTTGAAGATAACGATGAAGTACGGCACCGATCGTCAGCGAACGATTTCGGGTATCAAGCGAATTTCAACACCGGGTTTGCGCGTTTATCGTGCAGCAACTGAAGTGCCTCGCGTGCTCGGTGGTCTAGGAGTAGCAGTTTTGTCAACAAGTCACGGACTCATGACCGACCGCGAAGCGCGCAAGCGCAACGTTGGTGGCGAAGTCATGTGTTTCGTGTGGTAATTCGAGAGTTGAACGGAGAAGCAAAATGTCACGCATAGGAAAATCAGCACTTGCAGTGCCGACAGGGGTCGAAGTAACGATCTCTGGCGCCGCCGTGACGATCAAGGGACCCAAGGGCACCTTGAAGCGCGAACTTCCGGTTGGTGTTTCTGCGCGTCGCGAAGAGAATAATTTGCTCGTCGAGCGCGCCAATGACGAGCGCGATGCTCGTGCGCGCCACGGTTTGGCTCGCACGCTCTTGTCGAACATGATCGTTGGCGTAACTCAGGGCTACACCAAGACGCTCGATATTCAAGGTGTTGGTTATCGCGCTGAAGCACAGGGACCGAACAAACTTAAGTTGGCGCTTGGCTATTCGCACCCGATCGTTTACACGGCACCAGAGGGCGTAACTTTCGAAGTGACTGCACAAACCCAAATTGTGATCAAGGGCAATGACAAAGAGACAGTCGGACAAGTTGCCGCAAACATCCGCAACATGCGCAAACCCGAGCCATACAAAGGCAAGGGCGTTCGATATTTGAACGAGCGCGTTCGTCGCAAGGCCGGCAAGACCGGCAAGAAGTAGACAAGGGACCAACTCAACTATGGCTAATACAGCAGAAAAAAGACACTCAGGGCGCTTGCGTCGTCAACGTCGTGTGCGAAAAAAGATTCACGGCACAGCCGAGCGTCCACGCTTGGCTGTTTTCCGCAGCAACAAACATCTCTCGGCGCAATTGATCGACGACGATGCCGGTCGCACGATCGCTTCTGCTTCTTCGCTTGAGGCCGAATTTCGCAAATCAGGTTCTGGGTCGACCGTTGAAGCGGCGACACGAGTCGGCAAAGCGGTGGCACAACGCGCCAAACAAGCCGGCGTCACAAAAGTTGTTTATGACCGTGGTGGGTTCTTGTATCACGGTCGTATTGCAGCAGCAGCACAAGCTGCTCGAGAAGAAGGCCTGGAGTTCTAAATGAGCGATATAAATCAAGTTCCGGCAGTTCCTAACACAGAAGAGACAGGTCGTCGTGAGCGTCGCGATCGTCGCGAACCACGCGAGAAGCGAGAGCCACGTCCACCTGCAAAGGTCGGCGAGATCGGTGATTCGCGCGTTGTGCACATCAATCGTGTCGCCAAGGTCGTTAAGGGTGGTCGACGCTTTTCATTCACCGCACTCGTCGTAGTGGGCGACCGCAACGGTCGAGTGGGTCTTGGTTATGGCAAGGCAAAAGAAGTGCCATTGGCAATTCAAAAAGGCACCGAAGAAGCAAAGCGCAATATTTTTCATGTGGCACTTGCAGGCACAACGATCACCCACGCAACGATTGGCGTCAATGGCGCTGGCCGCGTGATGCTCAAACCGGCTGCTCCTGGTACTGGTGTTATCGCCGGTGGTGCGGCACGAATCATTCTTGAAGAAGCCGGAATCAAAGATGTTTTGGCAAAAGTTTTGGGTTCACCAAACGCGATCAACGTTGCGCGAGCAACGATCAACGGCTTGAAGGGTCTGCAACGACCTGACGAAGTCGCCAAGCGTCGTGGTTTGCCAGCCGAAGATTTCGTACCAAAAGGTATGTTGCGCGCCTATACAGAGCGCAAGAAAACAATTTCTAGTCTCGGAGCCAAATAATCATGGCAACCGCAAAGAAAGTGGCAAAGCCAGCCAAAAAAGCAGTAGCGAAAAAAGCTGTCGCGGTCAAGGCGACTCGCAAGGCGCACACTGGTGCAACAGTTGTTGTGCGGCAAGTGCGTTCGCAGATTGGCATCATGCCAAAAACAAAAGCGACAATGCGCGCGCTCGGTTTGCGCAAAATCGGTGATGTCAACACATTGCCAGATCGTCCAGAGATTCGCGGCATGATTGCGCGAGTGCCTCACCTTATTGAAGTAAGCAAAAAAGGAGCATAATCATGCGCGTCGACGAAATCGGACCTCGCTACGGAGCACGTAAGAAGCCAAAGCGCGTCGGTCGTGGCACCGGTGGCAAAGGCGGAAAAACAGCCGGTCGTGGTACAAAAGGTCAATACGCGCGCAACACAGTTGCTCGTGGTTTCGAAGGTGGACAGATGCCGCTCAAGCAACGCGTGCCAAAACTTAAGGGGTTCAATAACCCGTTTCGTGTCGAGTATTACGCGGTCAATCTTGATGCGATTGATTCACTTGGCGCGAGCGAAGTTGATCCAGCAAAACTCGTTTCGGGTGGCGTTGCTCACAAGGGTCAGATGATCAAGGTTTTGGGTCGTGGAAAGATAACTCGTGCGGTCAAAGTTTCTGCACACGCAGTTTCAAAGTCGGCTCAAGAAGCAATCGTTGCGGCCGGCGGATCAGTAGTGATCTTGCCGCCAACATATAGAGGTGTTCGTCCACCAGCCAAGGGCAGTCAGTTCACCAACCGGTAGTACAGTTCGCATCGGCCTGCTTTTAGCAAAATCAACGGGGTAAATTCGTGGCAAAAATCAGCAACATTTTCAAGGTGACCGAACTTCGTAACAAGATTTTGTTCACGTTGGCAATGTTGCTGATCTATCGGCTAGGTGTTTCGTTGCGTGTGCCTGGTGTTGATGCGCAAGCAGTTAGCCAGTTGCGAGAAGCGTCAAAGTCGCAAGGCGCACTTGGCTTCTTGAACTTGTTTTCGGGCGGGGCGTTCGGTAGCTTCTCGATTTTCGCGCTCGGCATCATGCCGTACATCACTTCGAGCATCATTATGCAGGTTTTAACTGTTGTGATTCCGAAACTTGAGCAGTGGCAACAAGAAGGCGCAACGGGTCAACGCAAAATCACCCAGTGGACTCGCTATGTGGCGATTGGCATTGCAACGCTGCAGGGTGCAGGTTTAACTTTTATTTTCGGTCAGGGTCGTGGCTCGGCATTTTTCGGCGCAAGCACTCAGGCACCAGATGTTGTGTTGCTTGATCCGTTCATGCCACGGGCCTTGTTGGTGATTCCGTCACTCGTAGCAGGCACAGCATTATTGATGTGGTTGGGCGAATTGATCAGCCAACGAGGCATCGGCAACGGTATGTCGATGGTAATTTTTGCGTCTGTCGTCAGCGACCTGCCATACAGCTACTACTCGTTGTTGCAGACGCGCAAAACTTTGGTATTTATTATTTTGGTTGCACTCACTATCGCAATCATTCTCGCCGTGGTGCGCGTCGAGTTGGGTCAACGACGGTTGCCGGTGCAGTTTGCCAAGCGCGTGGTTGGTCGCAAAATGTATGGCGGACAAAACACATATATTCCGTTGAAAGTGAATCAGTCGGGCGTTGTGCCGATTATTTTCGCAAGTTCGGTGTTGTTGTTGCCGGTTTTGATGTCGAACATGCTGGGTAGCGGCGAAGGTTGGCGCGGTTCGATCGCTCGTTTCGTGGATCAATACTTGATCAATAGTCAGAACTTGTTGTACGTCACAATTTTTGCGTTGTTGATTGTCGCGTTCGCTTACTTTTATAACTCGATTGCTTTCGACCCGATTCGTCAAGCGGATCAGTTGCGCAAGCAGGGCGGTTTTATTCCGGGTATTCGGCCTGGTCAACAGACAGAAACTTTCTTGGCCAAAACGGTGAATCGCATCACATTGCCCGGCGCTACATTCGTGGCGGTAATCGCGATCTTGCCTTACATCGTGTTGTGGGTTGGCAACGTGACTTCATTCCCGTTTGCCGGCACCACAGTTTTGATCGCAGTTGGTGTTGCGCTTGAATTGATGCGCCAGATTGATAGCCAGTTGATGCAGCGAAATTATGAAGGTTTCCTCAAGCAATAATCTCGAATGACGTAAACACGAACAACGTTTTATTGACCACAGGATCGGAATAGAAAATCATGAGCGCTGGAGTAAGAATAATCATGTTCGGTCGCCAGGGCGCCGGCAAGGGTACGCAGAGTGCTCGGCTCGCGAAACATTTTGATGTTCCGCATATTTCAACAGGTGAAATGTTGCGCAACGCCGTGAAACAAGATTCTGTCGTCGGTCGTGCAGCCAAAGCCGTGTTGGATCGCGGCGAGCTGGTTGCCGATGATCTGATGCTTTCTTTGGTGCAAGGTCGAATCGGTCAAGAAGACGCAAGAACTGCAGGATTCATTTTGGATGGTTTTCCACGCACGATCGTTCAAGCCACGGCATTTGATTCATTGACCCAGACGCGACCCGTTGGTTTTGTGATTGATCTGGATGTCAAGCGAGAAATCGTTTTGGGGCGGCTGTCGTCGCGCAGGGTTTGTCGGTCATGTGATGCGAGTTATACCGCCACTGGAAACGAGCCGAATCCGTGGCAGTGTTCGAAGTGTGGTGGGTCAGTGGTTCAACGCACCGACGACACGCCGGCAGCGATAAATAAACGCCTGGATGTCTATGAGGCCCAGACGGCACCGTTGATTGCTTACTATCAGGGACGGGGTTCGTTGCATTTAGTAGATGGCTTGGGCTCGCCAGACGAGGTCTTTGAGCGCATAAAAACAGTGGTTGAAACTGGCCTGCGCCGATAGCCTAACTAGTCGCCCTAAACGGTCTTCGGACTGTCGGGTAATAAGAGTAAAAACCAAGAATCTGTTCGGAGAAACTTTGCCCAAAAACAAGGAAGACGCAATCGTGCTGGAAGG
>JAQCDY010000082.1 GCA_027729785.1 Actinomycetota bacterium
CATGAGCGACAAAGAGATCATGGATCGCCAAGAGTTCGCCTACGAAGCCAGCATTCGTATGCGTGACCGCTTCTTGCAACAAGAGGTTTGGCAGCACATGGGCGTTGACCCAAAAACTTTGATCCCATTGTTGGTCAATGATCCGACTCGCAAAATCTTCCAGCAAATGTTGTTTGCCAAGATTGTGCCGAATTGCAAGAAACTTGGGTTGCTTGACCGCAACGACAAGTGGTTGCGCCGTCGCTTCGAAGAGATGGGTGTAATTCAGTTCGAAGACTGGGAAAACACAGACGACGAATATCTCAAGTTCGAGATTGGCAAAGAAGTCGAGATTCGCCACTAGCGATATAAAACTCGTTAGTCGCAGGCGAGAGCCAGTGACTATTATCTAGCCATGCCAAGATTCGGTCACGTTCTCACTGCGATGGTCACCCCGTTCGACAAAAACGGTGAGTTAAACCTTGACGGTGTGCGTCGCCTGGCGAAGTGGTTGCAAGACAATGGCAACGATGGGCTGGTGGTCGGTGGCACAACAGGTGAGGCATCGACACTGACCGACGACGAGAAACTTGCGTTGTTTGCGGCAACTGTCGAGGCGGTGACGATTCCGGTTATTGCCGGCACGGTCACAAACGACACGAAGCATTCGGTTAATTTGACCGAACAGGCTTCAAAACTCGGCATCGCCGGCATCTTGGCCGTTGGTCCGTATTACAACAGACCATCTCAGGCCGGCATTTTGGCGCACATGAAAGCAGTTTGTGCGGCGACGACGCTGCCAGTCGTCGTGTACGACATTCCGGTTCGCACTGGCCGAAAAATTTCAACTGCAACACTCGCGAAATTGGCCAATGAAGTAAAAAATATGGCGGCACTTAAAGATGCCAGTGGCAACCCAGCCGAAACGGCGATGTTGATGACCCAAGTACCGAAAAGTTTCGAACTTCTGAGCGGCGACGATGGTCTGACTTTGCCGCTGATGGCGATTGGTGCATCAGGCGTGATCGGCGTGGCGACGCACTGGACAGCCGTTGATCATCAAGAGATGTTTAAAAAATGGAATGCCGGCGATGTCGCTGGCGCCCGCGCGGTCAACTTAAGAATGCTAGAGAGTTTCGCGTTTGAAACCGGCGACGACAATCCGAACCCGTTGCCGAGCAAAGTGATGATGAACCATCTTGGGCTGGATGTCGGCGAGGCGAGACTGCCGATGGGGCCACCACCGAGTGGTCTGGCCGAACGGGCTGCAAAAGTATTCAGCAATCTGCAAGCCGCGCGCACCGCCGCACAAAAGTAATGTCAAAACCAGTTCGCATCGCCTTTCTCGGCGGGCTCGGCGAAATTGGTCGAAACTGCATGGCGGTTGAACAAGACAAAAAGATTTTGCTGATCGATTGTGGGTTGATGTTTCCGAAAGCCGAACATGGCGACGACATCGATGTGATCATCCCAGATTTCACTTGGTTGCTTGAGCGCAAAGACCGCATCGTTGGTTGCGTTGCGACCCACGGCCACGAAGACCATGTCGGGGCGTTGCAGTATTTGTTGCAGGACGCGTCGTTTTCGTTGTATGGCTCGGCGCTAACTCTCGGTCTTGCGCGCAATCGAATCTCTGAAGCACGACTGACCGACAAAACGAAATTCGTCGAAGTCAGCGACAATGATCGCATCAAGATCGGGCCGTTTGATGTCGAATTCATACCGGTCACGCACTCTGTGCCACATGCTCATGCGATCGCATTGCACACGGCACAAGGTGTGATCGTGCATTCGGGTGACTTCAAGATTGATCTCACGCCAGTTGATCATCGTCGAACTGATCTGGCACGTCTTGGTTCGTTGTCGTCAAACGAAGGCATTCGATTGTTGATGCTCGACTCGACCAATGCGGGCGAGCGTGGTCACGCGCCGAGCGAGTCGGATGTCGGGGCCGTGTTGCGGGGGATTTTCAACGAACATCGTGGAAAGCGCATAATCACGGCCAGTTTTGCCAGCCACATTCATCGTGTGCAGCAAATCGCTGATGCGGCAATCGACTCTGGTCGTGTTGTCGTGCCTCTCGGCAGGTCGATGATCAACAACATTCGTCTCGCGCGCGACTTGAAGGTGCTGACAATTCCTGAGAAAAGTTTGGTCAGTGCAGATTCGTTGGGCAAATACGACGACCATGAAATCTGTATTATCTCGACCGGGTCGCAAGGCGAGGCGATGTCGGCGCTGACGAATCTGGCGAAAGGTGATAGCCGCTACGTGAAAGTTGGCGAAAGCGATGTCGTCATTTTTTCGAGTCATGCCATCCCTGGTAACGAACACAACGTCAACAAGGTGATTGATGCACTGTTGCGTCGCGGTGCAACAGTTGTGCATTCGGGCATTGCCGACGTGCATGCAACGGGTCACGCCCAGGCAGAGGATTTGAAGACGTATTTAAATGTCACCGAGCCGCAATGGTTCGTGCCGATTCATGGCGAGTATCGACACATGGTTGCCAATGCCGAGTTGGCAAAAATTATGGGTGTCGCGCCACGCAATGTTTTGTTGTGCGAAGACGGAGATCTCATCGAGATCACCGATGGTGGGATCGATTTTTCTGGGCGCATACCCGCCGAATATGTCGTGCCACAAAAGTCGCAACGCGCCGGCAAAAAGTCCAAAGATAAACAAACTAAGAAACACAAAAAACACTAACTATTCGCGACGATCAGTGCGTTTCGGCGAGATGGCTCGCTGGATTCAAATAGGCGAGTAATCCCACTTGTAAACAGACCCCGTTGGTACTGTTGATTTATGGCAAAAGTGCCCAAATCTAGATCTGCGCGCCCCAAGAAGGGCTCACGAAACCGAGATCATGGGCGACCGCACCGTCCAGATAATGTGCGGCCGATTCGGGCTTTGCGCGAGCATGATGCTGATGACGAGCCGACGCGTTACCGGGTTGTTTCGCAACACGGCCCAATTTTTGGCGGATTGTTCGAGGGGCGGGCACACGAATTCAGCGGTCTAGGTTTGATCGCGTTCGGCGCGTTGCTCGTATTGTCGGTCTACTTGAAGTTGGCTGGCCCACTGGGTCGAGCGCTGGATAGTTTTTCGTCAGCGACGATCGGTGTTGGCCGATTCTTCTTGCCAATTTTGTGCATTGGCTTGGGTGTTGCACTTGCACGACGCAAAAGTTGGCAAAATCGAATTCGAACAGCAATCGGCTGGACGTCGCTGACCGGGGTGTTGCTCGGCTTGTCGCATGTGTTTTTTAGTGATGTTGAAAACCGCACGGGTGGATGGTTCGGCTATGTAGTGGGCGAACCAACGCAGAACTCGCTGTCAGATATTGGTGCAACCGTGTTGTTGTCGGCTCTGCTCATCGGCTCGGTGATGCTCGTGTCTGGCAAGTCGGCGCCAGAGTTGATTGAAGTTTTGCGCAATGCATGGCGCAAGATCAGCAGCAAGTTTTCTTCGGCGACCGAAAATTTGTCGGGTGCGCTAGATGAAAATCGAGGTTTTGCTGGCGAACAAGGTGATACGCCTGGCGGTTTTGCGCCACAAGATGATCAACGGCCAGAACTTTATGATTTCGCCCAAGATGGACTTGATGATGACCATCAAGATCAAGAAAAAAGACCGCGTCGCGAACGCAAGCGTCGCGAGCAGGCCCAGGCAAAGACTCCGGCGAAACCAGCAGCCAAACTCGCGCCAGTCAAAGGTGAGCCACAACAAATGCCGCTTGGGCCGAGTGGTCAGCCGAGTGATTGGTCGTTGCCTGAACTCGAGTTCTTGTCGCTGACCAGCAACAAGAAAGCAAACGAAGAAGCAATTCGTGAACGCGGTGACCAACTTGTGGCGGCACTTGCCTCGCATGGCGTAGATACCGAGTTGGTGGGTTACACCCGCGGTCCGACGGTCACGCGCTATGAATTGTCGTTGGGTGACGGTGTGAAGGTCGCCAAGGTGACGACGCTTTCGCGCGACATTGCCTACACGATGGCGGCGACCGATGTGCGAATTCTTGCGCCGATACCTGGACGATCGGCAATCGGCATCGAAGTGCCGAACGAACAACGTGAACTTGTTTCAATCGGTGACTTGCTCGTGTCGCAAGAAGCACGCACGGCGACTCATCCGCTTGATGTCGCGGTAGGCAAAGATATTTCGGGTCGCCCGGTGTTCTTGAATATCTCGACTACACCGCACTTGTTGATCGCTGGCGCGACCGGTGCAGGCAAGTCGAGTGTGATCAACTGCATCATCACATCTGTGTTGATGCGTGCGACACCAGATCAGGTGAAGTTGATTCTGATCGACCCAAAGCAGGTTGAGATGGCGCAATACACGCGACTGCCGCACTTGTTGACAGCGCCAGTTACGAACCCGAAAAAAGCCGCCAATGCGTTGGGTTGGGCGGTCAAAGAAATGGAGCGTCGCTACGACCTGCTCGTCGAAGCAGGTTTTCGCGACGTAGCTGGCTACAACGCGGCGTATGACCGTGGCGAGATGGCGACGCAAGACGGGCAAGTATCAGACAAACAGTTTTCGCGTATCCCATATATTTTGATTGTCGTCGACGAGTTGAACGACTTGATGATGGTCGCAGCACGCGATGTTGAAGATTGCATTACGCGTATCGCCCAAAAAGCTCGTGCAGTGGGCATTCACTTGGTGGTGGCGACACAGCGCCCGAGCGTGAATGTAATCACTGGTGTGATCAAAGCGAATATCCCTGCTCGCATGGCGTTTGCAGTTTCAAGTCTGACAGACAGTCGAGTGATTCTTGATCAGCCAGGTGCAGAAAAACTCGTGGGTATGGGTGACATGTTGATGTTGCCGGGCAACACATCTGTTTCCCAGCGTCTGCAGTCGGCATGGGTCAGCGAAAACGAGGTTCGCAAAGTGGTTGGGCACTGGCGCCGACAAGCCCCAGAAGTCGCATATGTTTCTGGCATCGAAGGCGATGCAAATAAATCATCCAGCAATGGCGAGATATTTGGTGGCAGCAGCGGGGACGAAGATGACGACGAATTGATGCGTCAAGCAATGGACCTTGTCGTGCGAACCCAACAGGGCAGTACTTCGATGTTGCAGCGAAAACTCAAAGTTGGGTTTGCTCGGGCGGGTCGACTTATGGACATGCTCGAACAACGCGGCGTCGTTGCACCGAGCGAGGGTTCACGCCCGCGTGAAGTGTTGATGACCGTCGAAGAACTTGAAATCATTCAAAAGGCGAGTTAATTAACCCGTCTTTGAAATGTTGATTGATAACGAATAGGTAGCATTACTCGTCGTGACACAGCGCTTTTATCTCGAGTCGCTTGGGTGTCCAAAGAATGATGTTGATTCGGACAAAATCATCGGAACTTTGATCGCCGATGGACTCGTGCAAACTGATGACGCCAGCCAAGCCGACTTGGTCGTCGTCAATACTTGTGCGTTCATCGAAGACGCACGACGCGAATCAATCGACACGGTGCTCGAACTCTCGGGGCAGCGCAAAGCCGGTGCTCGAGTCGTCGTCACAGGCTGTATGGCCGAACGCTACGGTTCTGAACTCGCCGAGTCGTTGCCAGAAGCCGACCACATCGCTGGATTTGGTGTGCCGATTACGCTGACCAAAAAATCAGTCGGCGTGACGAGCCAAAATGTGCCAGCCTTTGATTTGTTAAATCTGCCTCGACCTAAGTCGCGCGCGCCGTGGGCATACATCAAAATCGCCGAGGGTTGTGACCGTAATTGCGGGTTTTGCGCGATACCGAGTTTTCGTGGGCCCCAACGCAGTCGTGACATTGAGTCGATTTTGACCGAGGTTGAGCAACTGGATGCCAAAGAAATCGTGTTGGTTGCCCAAGACCTGGCGAGTTATGGCAAAGATCGCCCGAACGAACTTGGCGCGGGTTCGATAGTCGGACTGGTCAATCGTGTCGCCAGCAAAGTAGCGCGAACCAGATTGCTTTATCTATACCCAAGCGATTTGAGCGACGAGTTGATCGACGCGATCTGTGCGACTGGTGTGCCTTATTTTGATTTGTCGTTGCAACACGTGTCAAAGGCGCATTTACGAAGAATGCGGCGATGGGGTGATGGCGAGCGCTTTTTGAATCGCATCACAGATATCCGCAAGCGCGAACCCGACGCGGCGATGCGCAGCAACTTTATTGTCGGCTACCCGGGCGAGACAGAAGAAGATCACGACCAGTTGTTGAATTTTGTCAATGAAGCACAACTTGATTGGTGCGGATTTTTCGCCTTCAGCCCGGAAGAGGGCACGCATGCAATTTCGCTGCCAGACCGCGTGCCAACAAACTTGATGCACGAGCGTCTGGCTGAACTTCGTGAACTGCAAGATTCGATCACCGCACACCGCCGCGACGAGTTGATTGGAGAGACGATTACTGTGCTGGTTGACGAACCTGGTGTGGGGCGCAGTCATCGCGAGGCCCCAGAGATTGACGGAGTCGTGCACGTCAGCGAAACTTTGGCCGTGGCGACATTCGTTGAAGTTGAAATTGCCGACGCGCTTGGCCCAGATTTGGTTGCCACCGGCGCAAGTCATGGGGCAAGTCACGAGGCAAGTCGTGATGCGCGAGAATTGGCCGAAGATGCCAGTTGACCCGAACGCCCTTGCGACATGGGC
>JAQCDY010000005.1 GCA_027729785.1 Actinomycetota bacterium
CTTGAGTGGTTGCAGACTCTCAATGGTCGGTGACCGCACGTACCAATCCATTTCTGTTTCACGCGGGACTATGTTTGGCTTCTCTCCCGAGTTGGTAAACATTCCGTGAATCCGCTCGGTTGGCAAAATATGTTGTCTCAAAGCGGCAACATTCATGTATCCAAGGACCGCCGCATCGAGCGCGTTCTTGCCTTTGTGCGGTGATACCGCGGCGTGAGCGGCAAGACCATGAAACTTGACGAGCAAGTTTTGAATCGCAATTGCATTCATCCGTGCCAGATCTGCATCGGCTGGGTGAATCATCATTGCAGCGTCAACCTTGTTGAATGCACCCTTGCGCGCCATTTCAATTTTTCCGCCGCCACCCTCTTCGGCAGGTGTGCCCATCAGACGCAAATTGCCGCCGCATTGTTCGACAACACCAGCAAGGGCGACTCCAGCACCGAGACCCGCAGTAGCGATGATGTTGTGACCACATGCATGCCCGATGCCGGGTAACGCGTCATATTCGCAAAGCACAGCCACCGTCGGACCATCGCCACCACGCACAGCAGAATCAAAGGCGGTCGGTAGATCAAATGCTCCACGTGTTACGGCAACTTTCGAATCAGCGATGTAATCAGTCAAAATTTTGTGAGCAAAGTGTTCTTCAAAGTTGGTTTCGGGCTTGGCGTGAATCGCCTGACTGATTTCAATCAGGTCATTCGCTCTAAGGTCAATGTCGTTACAAACTGCTTGTTTAATCTCGGCGATTTTTTGTTGGTTCAGCGTCGTGGACATATAACCAGCATAACCTTCACCAATAAATTGAAATGGCGTCAGGGACCAGCCTAAAACTGCAATATTTGACCTCTCCGAAATCAACCGAATCAACGGTCAGTTTCGCCGCCTCAAGATCGCTCACCACGTAACTCTGGCTTTGTAGATATTTCAATTGTGGATGAGGCAAATGCGATCCAGATCTGCTCAACCGGTAAGCCGTGATTCTTTGTCTCAAGCTCATTGCGTCGTCAAGCAACAAGACATCCAGTTTTCCGTCATTCGGATGTGCGCGAGGTGCCCAATCTCGCCCAGCGATGAATGAAGTATTGAATACACCGGTCATTGCTCCACGAAGCCGACTTCTACAGATAACCGCATTACCTAGAAAGCATTGACGCGATATTTTGTCGTCACCGTCAGAAAATTCAATTTCAATTGCATCAAAACGAGTCTTCAACATCTTTGCGACCTTCAAGTCAGAACCATTCAAACCCAGCGATCGAGCGATGTTTGATTTCAGAATTGCGATGCTTTGAGTCGGTAACAAGTCTCGCAATCGTTTCGTCAGGTATTGATTTGCTTGCACATCATTTTCGAGCACCAACAAGTCGGCGGGACGAGGAACTCTCTGCCCCCAATCTTCACCCCGCTTGATTACCATCAGCCTGAGACCGAAGATCCCTGCGACGCTGCAACGACGCCACGCAACACAGCTTGTGCCGCCTGTTCGGCACACTTGCTGGTCTGTGTCGTGGGTGCAATCAACGCAATTTGGCGCAGCAGATCCACCAACTGTTTCATCGTTCGCACGAAGTCGCCTGCAGTCAGATCGTCACTCAAAATATCAATCAGTTCGCCACCACTCGCCCACTCCAAAGTTATTTCCAACAGGCCAGGGTCAAGCGAACGATGAGGTGTCACGCCCGCTGCCTCTTCATCATGAGAAATCTTGTCACTCAGGTCCTTGAGTTGCTTCCATTTGGTTTGTAGAGATTTCGGAATCCTCGGTTTGGGTGGCTCCTCGGCTCGTCTGAATTCAAATACAAAAACGCTCAATAGCGACGCCAACTCTGGAGGGGTCAGATCGTCGAAGATTCCTGCGCCAAGAGATTCGGCAATCACCAGATCAAGTTCATGAAATATCCTCGCCAAAGAGGTACCTTGCGCCGTCAGCGTCCACTGCGTTACATATCCGCGTCGTTCCATGAGTCGCACAAGGTCGTCGAACCGCGCACTAACCGACTGCACAGATTTTTCAATTCGCACCTCGATCGCCTTCAACTCGTCATCAATTCGGTCAGCCGATTTCGCGGCAATCAGACGTCTGCGTAATTCAGGGTCGTTCTTTACGGGATGATCTCGTTCAGCGCGACCTCGATTTGGATGCGACTTTGTATTGATCTTGGTTCGTTGAACTCGATTTGCCACTTCTTTGATGAATCTCGGGCTAGTGCGTGGCAGTGAATCCGGGATTTTTATGTACCCGAGTTTTACGGGAGGCGAATCGAAGTCACCCGCCTGCACCTGAAATACGGCGCGACTGGCTGCAATAAGAGTGAGCTTTGTGCCACCAGCGCGTTGGGCGGTGGCGACGACTGCTGCCTTGCTATCGCGTCCCGATTTGGGAATATTGATTAGATCACCCAACTGCAACTCGTCGATTGCGATTGCGATTTGTGTCGCGTCAGGTCGCGCATCGAATACCCGGCGATATTCATCAATGTTGCCGAACGGACTCGTGGCCTGTTCGCGCAGTCGGTCACGTTCTTTGGTGCGACGTGAGATACGGGCTTGTAGTTCAACTACATCACGACCACTTTGAAACTGAGCGAAAGATAAGTTGAGCAAATGATGGGCTTCTTGTCGCGAGTGCGTCTGGATTAAATTTGCCGCCATGTTGTAAGTCGGTCTAAACGCCGAGACCAATCGAAAAGAACGACTCAACGCCAATGCCGCGACTGCGTCAAAACTTACGAACTGATTCCAAAGCACGAGAGCGTGCCCCACGGTGTCGATACCTCTTCGCCCAGCTCGGCCCGTCAACTGCGTATATTCAGACGCTTTCAGCGGCTGATGGTGTTCACCGGTGAACTTTGTGATTTTTTCGATCACGACAGCTCGAGCCGGCATATTCAGTCCTACTGCGAGTGTTTCTGTGGCGAATACCAGTCGAACCAAACCACGAATGAAACACTCTTCGACAATCTCTTTGAACGCCGGGACCAAGCCCGCATGATGTGCACCAATGCCCGACTCGAGTTGATTAGCAAACTTCGAGAAACTGAGAGCAGCCAGGTCATCATCGCTGAACATAGAGACACGGGCATCAATAATTTCAGAGATTTCAGCCCGTTGATCCTGATCAGTGAGACGCAAACCGGCGCGCACGCAAGATTCAGCGGCTTCGTCACATTGGTTGCGACTGAAAATGAAAACGATCGCCGGTAGTAGGTCTTGTCGTTGCAAAAGATCCGCTACTTCGACACGATTCGGGCTGAATACTCGTGGGCGACCTCTATCTCGGCTTGCACGATACGACCTTCGATTATCGCTCGAGCCGTCAGTGGTGCGATTTGCTGTTACTTGAAGGTCGAGCTTTGCAACCTCGGGATTTGCTGCGCCATTGACGATCGTCTCGTACATTCTGACTTCGTGACTACCCGAATCACCGACAACAAAATGATTGACCAATTCAACGGGTCTTTTCTCTTCGACTACCGGCAGAGTACGACCCCTAACTGTGCTCAGCCATTCGGTTACTTCGGTCGCATTGGACACGGTCGCCGAGAGGCAAACCAATTGAACCGTCGGGTCGAGATGAATGATCACTTCTTCCCAAACTGGTCCGCGATAGGCATCTTGCAGAAAGTGCACCTCATCTAAGACAACGACTGCAAGATCATCTAAAGCTTCAGATCTGGCATAAATCATGTTTCGCAAAACTTCTGTTGTCATGACCAAAATTGGCGCATTCGAATTGACGCTGTTATCACCAGTCAGCAAACCAACATCACTTCTTCCGTAATGGGCGACCAAGTCGTTGAATTTCTGATTCGAAAGAGCCTTGATTGGTGCGGTGTAGAACGCCCGCTTTCCTTGCTGACGCGCTGCTTCGATTGCGTATTCGGCAACAAGTGTCTTGCCAGAACCTGTCGGCGCGGCGACCAAAACTGAATCGCCTCGGTCTAATGCATCAAGTGCTTCTATTTGAAATTGGTCGAGACCAAAGTTGTATCTCGAAATCAGCGATTCACGACTCGGTCTAGGCATCGAGCAGGTCGCGAGTCTTAGTCAGCTTGGCGAGTGCGTTTACGAATCGCAAGGAAGCCTACGAGAATTGCAACGAAGTACAGCAACGTCAACGGCAAGCCGAGTGCCATCAGCGTGATCGGGTCACCGCTCGGGGTGATGATCGCCGCGGTGAAGAAAATTGCGACTATCGCGATACGCCACTGTTTGAGCAACGTCTTGGGCGTCAAGACGCCAGCGAGTTGCAAAAATACAATCAATAAGGGTGTAAGGAAACCAACGCCAAAGGCCAAGATCATCAAAGTAACAAGACTCACATATTTTGTAATTTGAAAAGCCTGATTGACATCGGTGCCTGACCAAGAAATTAGAAACTCAAGCGCGCGTGACAGCGTCCAATATGCGAGCGCACATCCCGATGCGAAGAGAATTACTGAGGACGCGATAAATGGGATCGTGTACTTTTTCTCTTTGCTGCTCAGCGCGGGCACTATGAACCGCCAAATTTGCCACAACAACACGGGCAGAGCAAGTATCAACCCTCCATATCCCGCAATTTTCATCCGTGCAGAGAGGCCGTCTAGCGGTCCGAGTGCAAAAAGCGAACCATCACAGTTGAAGTCAGATCTTTCGGCGCATAAGTTGCGGTAAGGGCGGGTCAGAAATTTCAAAACTGGGTCGTAAAACGCGAGTATCGCAGCCGCACCAAGTGCGACAGCCAAGATGGAACGAATCAAACGCATGCGCAACTCACCCAGATGATCACCCAAAGACATCGTTGAAGTTCCAGATGCAGAGGAACGAAACCCCATTACGAGACGTCGTCCAATACATGCGTCGAGGTGGTCTCTGCGGCTATTTCAATGTCTGCATCACTCGCTTCAGACTGAGCAATCTCTTCTGCACTGGCTTGATATAAAACGACCGGAATTTCACTGGATTTGGGCGGTGCACTTTCAGCGTCAGTTTGTGCGCTGTACGGCACGAAATTCGGCGTAACGGTATCTTTGGCCACTGAATGAAGATCATTTGCCGTATCTGTGAACAGCGATTTCATTGAATTTGTCGTCTTCATCATCTCTTTGACTGGTTCATCCATCACTTTTCGAAGATCCGATTGCACACCAGAAGACATGCGCTTCAATTCGCCGTACAAACGACCTACGCGGCGAATGGCATCCGGCAGCTTTTCTGGACCCAACACGACGAGACCAATAATTAGCAAGAACATGATCTCGCTGCCAGTCAAGTTGAACATGGTCAAAGTCTAGGAGAACAGTTCTCGTATCATCGGAGTGTGCAACAACGCCTGCCGTCGCTCTATGACAAGCCAATAATGTTTGCCCATCGCGGGGCGAGCGCGCATGCTGTCGAAAATACTCGCGAGTCGTTTCAACTGGCTCTGAAACTTGGTGCGACGGGTTTGGAGACTGATTGCTGGGTCACGCTGGACGCCCAGGTCGTACTCGATCATGACGGCGTGGTCAAAGGTGGCATACTTTCGAAATTGCGTCCGAAGAAAATATCTGAAGTTGCAAGCAGCGAACTTCCAAACTCGATTCCTAGTTACGACCAGCTACTTCGCTTATCTCCCGACGAGGTCTCAATTTCGATTGATGTTTGCGATACTCGGGCGATGCCACTTATTGCTGGATCGACGAGCGACAAAGACAATCCTGGTCGAATTTACATCTGCCATCCAGATATCAGGGTGTTGGAATCTTGGAAAGTCCTCTACCCTGCATTTCGCTACGTCAATTCGATTCGACTGAGCAAAATAGTTGAAGGTCCAGAACGGCGGTGCGCAGACTTGGCCAAATTTAAAATCGACGTGTTGAACATGCATCACACAGATTGGAATGGCGGTCTGGTTTCTTTGGCCCATCGTTTCAACATTGCTGCGTTCAGTTGGGACTTGCAACACGATGAACAGCTACAAACGGCATTTTTGATGGGCGTTGACGCGGTCTACAGTGACTGGCCCGATCGTATGACCGACGCATTCAACAAAACGTTGATGAGTTAGAGGTTTTTACAGGCCCTTTGCCGAGCCGAGCGGCCAAATCAAAGCAAACGCCTGCCCGATGATCAGGTCCTGATTAATCGCACCAAACATCCGACTGTCAAAAGACTGAGGTCGATTGTCTCCCATCAAAAAAACTTCATCAGCCGCGAGTGTGGTCTCGATCATTTCGACAACTCCACATCTTTCGCCCAAGTCACTTTGTGTTGAGTCTCGTTTCGGCAAATATGGTTCAGGCAAAGCCATTCCATTGATCAGCACCACACAATCTTTGATCGCAATGGTTTCACCACCCAGTCCAATCACGCGTTTAATCAAGTCATCGTGTTCAACTTCTGATCCGTTCATCAGCGCCCTGTCGAACACGACGACATCCCCGCGTTCAATATCTCCCAGGCGATATGCGAGTTTGTTGACCAAAACCCTGTTGTCGGAGAACATCGTCGTCTCCATGCTCGGACCCGCGATGTAATACTGTTGCACCAAAAAAATACGCAACAACATGGCGACCATCAATGCGATGCCGACCACCGCAACCCATTCGACGAGTTGCTTAAAAGCCTGCGATTTTCGGCGCTGCGTCTTGTCTATTTGGCTATCTGACACGCAAACATCGTAGTGCTCGTCAATTTCTTTAAAGTGATGCAATCAATTTGTCGACTCGCTCGTCTTTGCTTTTGAAAGGATCCTTGCACAGCACTGTGCGCTGAGTCTGATCATTTAGTTTCAAATGCACCCAATCCACGGTGTAGTCACGTTTGCGTTCCTTCGCCCGTTTGATGAAATCGCCACGCAACTTGGCCCTTGTTGACTGCGGGGCTTGATCTCGGGCGATCTCAATATCTTGATCATTGCAAAGTCGATCTACCAGTCCGTTCTGCTGCAATTTATAAAAAAGTCCGCGGTTACGACAGATGTCGTGATATTGCAAATCCACCAATTGAACTCGTGAGTCATCAAGCGCCAAACCATGTCGATTACGAAACGCGTCGATCAAATGGTATTTGATGACCCAGTCGACCTCTCGATTCAGTTTCAATGGATCATTTTCAATCGTTGAGATGCAATGCTCCCACATTTCAAGTGCCTTCATCTCTTCACTGGAGAACTTCCCAGTGTCGGCGTACTTCAGCGCACGATCCAGAAGTTCACGCTGCACATCGAGCGCGGACAATTCTCGACCTGACGCAAGCCTTATTTTTTTGCGACAAGTGATGTCATGACTAATTTCTCTGATCGCTCTCGTCTGATTTTCCAGGGTCAGATCACGCAGGACGAAATTCGGGTCCTCCATCATTCGTAAAATGCACGCTGTCGAGCCGACCTTGACGAAATTCGAATATTCACTCATATTTGAGTCTCCGACGATCACATGCAGGCGCCTGTACTTTTCTGCGTCGGCATGCGGCTCGTCACGCGTATTGATGATCGGCCGGCTTCTCGTCGTTGCCGAACTCAGGCCTTCCCAGATGTGTTCTGCCCGCTGCGCAATCGAATAGATCGGACCTCGTGCAGTTTGCAATACCTTGCCCGAACCGGTAAAAATTTGACGCGTCACCAAAAAAGGAATCAGAACTTGCGAATATTTCTCGATTTCGTCGCTTCGCGAAGTCAGATAGTTCTCGTGACAGCCGTAGCTATTGCCTGCAGAATCGGTGTTATTTTTAAATAAATAGATCGTCCCTCGTATGCCTTCGTCGCGCAATCGCTGTTCTGCCCCAACGAGCAGATCTTCAAGAATTCGTTCGCCAGCCTTGTCGTGCACGACGACCTCATGTATCGAGTCGCACTCAGGTGTCGCATATTCCGGGTGTGATCCGACGTCTAAATAAAGTCGGGCTCCATTCTCGAGAAAGACATTCGAGCTACGACCCCAACTTACGACTTTGCGAAATAAATATCTGGCCACCTCGTCTGGGCTCAACCTTCTCTGACCTCGAAGCGTGCAAGTCACGCCGTATTCGTTCTCTAATCCGAATATCCGCCGATCCATATTCAAAACCTAGTCATTTCTGGCCGACTGCGCTAAACGGTCTAGCCGATGATCGCCTTAATCTCCGGGTCTTCAACACGCCGGAAACAGCGCCTGCGACCATTGCGTTCTAGCAAAGCAACTTCGAGTTCATCGTGATTCAATTTTCGCTCCGTTCCAGAGAGAGCCAAAATCGCCACTGCGACGGCTTCTTTGATCGACATCTGAGATTTATATTCGGCTTTGAGTCGGGTCAGAACCGCTTCGCTGTCTCCACCTAACACCGAAAAATTATGTTCATCTAACACAGTGCCGTCATACAGCACGTGAAAAAGTCTGTCGGATGATGCGTCACCGCCAATTTCGGCGACCAATAGTTCAACTTCCATCGGTTTTGGTCCTTCACTAAACATTTGACTCAAGATCTGCGAATATTGATTGGCCAAACTACGAGCATCCACGTCCTGCCTCGAAAACTGATAGCCCTTGAGGTCTGCGGTCCGCACGCCAGCAACGCGAAGTTGATCAAATTCGTTGTATTTGCCGACACCTGCGAAGGCAATTCGATCATAAATTTCACTGATCTTGTACAAAGTCGTGGAAGGATTTTCTGAAATGATCGCAATGCCATTTTCGTATTGCAAAGCCACAAGCGTGCGACCGCGGGCGATGCCTTTTCGGGCGTAGTCAGCCCGATCTTTCATGAATTGTTCTGGTGGAACGTAGTAGGGCATGCTCATCGCGATCCAACTTCTTTGGCGATCTCACCATAGATCTGACTCAACTTCTCGTCAGAGATTGCGCTCCATCCATCTTTGGTGATTGAAGCCACGACCGGATAAATGCCTCGCAAGGTGTCGGGACCTCCTGTGGCCGAGTCTGCATCTGATGCTTCCCACAACGCCTTGGCGCAAAGTTTCACCGCGTCGTCAACTGCCAAATCACGTCGCCAGGCAACTCGCATCACGGTGCTGGCATGCAGCATTCCCGAGCCCGTGGCGACAAAATCTTTCTCTTCATACCGACCACCAGTGACGTCATAGTCCCACAATCTGCCAGATTTAGACGACGGATCAAATCCGGCGAAAATCGGCACTACCACGAGACCTTGCATTGCTGCCGGCAAGTTGCTGCGGACAAACATCGACAATTGATTCGCTTTGCCTTCGAGAGAAAGAATCTGGCCTTCAACTTTTTCGTAGTGCTCTAGTTGCAATTGAAAAAGTTTGATCATCTCCATGGCTGGTCCGGCTGCGCCCGCGATTGCTACACCGCTGAAATCATCCGCCGAAACGACCTTTTCCATGCTGCGATGACTAATCAGGTTGCCCGATGTGGCGCGACGATCTCCCGCCATGACCACCCCACCCGAACAACGCATCGCCACGCAAGTCGTGGCGTGTGGAATGTCTAAATCATTTTCGTCCGAGTGTGATGCAAACGGCGACAATCCGACTCGTTTGAGTAATTCTCCAAAATTTGCACCTGGGTCAGAACCAGCAGCGAACATCGGCATAGCCATATTTTTAGGATACGGCTATTGGCCGCCTTTCTGCACGTAACTCTTTACGAAGTCCTCGGCGTTTGACTCAAGAACTTCGTCGATCTCATCAAGCAGATCGTCTAAATCGGCCTTCAGTTTTTCGCCCTTGGGTGCCACCTTCGTCTCGACAACGACTTCATCTTTTATTCGATCAGTATTTGATTTTTGCTTACGGGTTCTTTCAGCCATATGCGCACGATAGCCAAAAAAACTACCGAAGTAAACCTTTGCCAATGAGCCAGAAAGGCTCAATTAGTTGGTTTGAAGTCAGAACTAGCGACTTGATTTCCGAGCATCGCGACTAATTCGGCCGGTGATTCGCATTTTTCGAATAAATGTTCGGTCATCAATCTGGTTCCTCGCAGTGGCTCCATCATCGGCACGCGACGAAGCGGCTCTTTGCCGATGTCGAACACGATGCTGTCCCAATTCGCCGCCACCACGTCAGACGGCCACTTCTTCAGGCACATGCCTCGAAAATATGCGCGCGTTGTATCAGGTGGCGTGTCAATTGCGCGTAGCACTTCTGCATCGTTGACCATTGTTTCAAGATTGGCGCGTAATGCCAGGCACTTTTCACGTCGCATATCGTGATATTGCAGGTCAATCGCTTTCAATCGAGGATCGTTAGCGCGCAGATTATGCCGCTCGGTCATGCCATCGATGATTCGTTTCTTTGCAACCCAGTCGACGATGTGGCTTTGTGAGAGTGGATCTTCCTTTAGGCCTTCAATCACCTCGCGCCACCTTCGTAAAATCAGTTTTCCGTCCTCGTTTCCAACTGAATCAAGACCGAACTGTGTGGCGTAGCGCTCGGCTCGTTCGCAGAGAGCTTCTTGCAGTTCGAGCGCTGTCAGTGTTTTGCCGGACTCGAGCAATATTCTTTGACGCAATGTCGGGTCGTGACTCACCTGTCGTATTGCCGCCACGGGGCTCGCCAGCAACAGATCATCGCCAAGTTGACGGTCTTCGATCATTGCCAACAAAATCGCCGTTGTTCCGAGTTTCAGAAAAGTTGCGACTTCACTCATGTTTGCATCGCCGACAATCACATGAAGCCGGCGATACTTGCTCGGATCACAGTGGGGTTCGTCCCGGGTGTTGATGATCGGCCGTTTCAACGTGGTTTCCAGGCCGATTTCTTCTTCGAAAAAATCAGCACGTTGTGAAAGTTGATACGCAACGGAGTTGCTGGGCATGCCCTCGAACTCGCTGCCAACCTTGCCCGCACCACAAAAAATCTGGCGCGTCACAAAATGTGGTGTGATCAGCGCTGCCATTTCTCCAAACGGCACGGCTCTGCTCAGCAGGTAATTTTCATGACATCCATAACTGTTGCCTTTGCCATCCGAATTGTTTTTGTAGACGACCAATTCGGCTCCCTTGGGTAGAAGGGTTTTTGCAGTCGCCATACTTTGCCTGACGATCTCTTCGCCCGCACGATCAAAAAGCAATGCCTCTGATGCGAACCGACATTCAGGGGTAGAAATTTCGGGGTGTGCATGATCAACGTAATAGCGTGCGCCGTTGGTCAAGACCGTATTCACCATCTGTACCTCGATGTCCGCCGGAAATACATCGTCAAGGTTGTAACCCCTAGCGTCGGAGCCGGGCATCTCTGCGGCAAAGTCCCAACCAATCGACGAATCGAATCGACTGACATACGAATTAATCAACAAAGATGAGGATGTGATCGGGCTTGAGTCCATCCCGATGGCGATGATCCCATATTCGGTTTCGATACCGAGAACCTTGGCGATACTCAAGATAAATTCCTAGAGGTATTGCCCAGTGGCGGTCTTTTCGATCGCCCGTCCGCCAGAGTTTGCATCCTTGTCGTCACGCACGAGGGTGCGTATGAAGACGATGCGTTCACCCTTCTTGCCCGATATTTTCGCCCAGTCGTCGGGGTTGGTTGTATTCGGCAGGTCTTCGTGTTCTTTGAACTCTTGTCGAATCGAAGTCGTCATATCTTCGATTGATACACCGCGCTTGCCACCTGCAATCAGTCGCTTGATCGCCAATTTCTTGGCACGACGAACGATGTTCTCGATCATTGCGCCAGAAGCGAAGTCTTTGAAATACATCACATCGCGGTCGCCGTTTTGATAGGTGACCTCCAAGAATTGGTTCGCCTGATTCTGGAGATACATTTCGTCCACCGTGCGCTCGATCATTGCTTTGACCGCTGCATCAATTGAGCCCCCGTGTTGATCAATTTCAGATTCGGCGATCGGCACTTCGACGGTTAAATACCTCGAGAAAATTTGTCGGGCGGCAGATTCGTCCGGTCTGTCGATACGTATTTTTACGTCGAGTCGACCTGGTCTCAAGATGGCTGGGTCGATCAGGTCTTCTCGATTCGTCGCCCCGATCACGATGACGTTGCGCAAACCCTCTACTCCATCGATCTCGGCCAAGAGCTGCGGCACGATTGTCGACTCCATATCAGACGAAATGCCGGTGCCTCGCGTGCGAAACATCGAGTCCATTTCGTCGAAGAATACGATAACTGGCCAACCCTCCTCACTTTTTTCGCGAGCCCGCTGAAAAATAAGTCTGATTTGTCGCTCGGTTTCACCCACATATTTATTGAGCAATTCAGGACCCTTGATATTTATGAAGTAACTCTTGGCCTTCTCGCCGCCGTTTGCTGCTGACACCTTTTTCGCCAAACTATTGGCTACAGCCTTGGCGATAAGTGTCTTGCCGCAACCGGGTGGGCCATAAAGCAAAATCCCCTTAGGTGCGGGCAATTGATGCTCGGCAAATAGATCTCCATACAGAAATGGCAACTCGACCGCGTCTGCGATTTCTTCAATTTGACCGTCAAGTCCACCAATGTCGACGTATGAAATATCCGGCACTTCTTCTAAAAGTAGGTGTTCAATTTCAGGTTGACTGAGTCGCTCAAGAAGCAGGTTAGATTTTGGATCCATTCTCAACAGGTCACCACTACGCAAGTGGGTGCCGCGCATTGAATCTGCCAACTCGCAAACTCTCTCATCATCACCTCGACCCGTAACCACCGCTCGAATGCCATCGTCAAGCAGCTCTTTGAGATGGACTACTTCACCGATAACTTCGGCGATGCGCACCTGGACAATATTGAAACTTTCATTAAGTACGACCTCACAGCCTCGTTCAAGATTTTCGAGATCAATGTCTGGATGCACGGCTACCCGCATTTTTCTGCCGTTGGTCAGGATGTCGACTGTTTGATCATCGTTCTTGCCAACGACGACACCGTAACCACTTGGTGGTTGGGTCAACTTCTCTACTTCCTCGCGCAAAGACGCTATATGTTCACGTGATTCACGCAATGTATACGAAAGTTTTTCGTTTTGAGACACCGCTTGGGCCAACTGCCCTTTTGTTGCGAGCAAATTTTCTTCGAGTTGACGGGTTCGTTCACGCGCCGATTCGGCGTTTGGGTCACCTTCTCGTGCCATCGTGAATTCCGCCTTTCAAGTTGCGAGCCCTACCGTATAGGTCAAACACCCAAATCCAAAAGTCGAACAATGGCACGAAATCGCCGGAAAGCCCGTGTAGCCTATTTTCGTTGTCAAAACTCTAGTGGCATAAAATTCAAGGAGAAACCAGGGTATGAAAGTTTGGATCGATCAAGACCTTTGCACTGGCGATGGACTTTGCGAAGAAATTGCCCCTGAGGTATTCACCTTGCTTGATGATGGTTTGGCATACGTTAAAGAAGGTGCGACTATCTATGCCACAGCAAAAGGAAACGCACAAGGTGCCGCTGGGGTTGCAAACTTCTCAGACTCGCAACTCGACGCGGTCGTCGAGTCAGCCGAGGAATGCCCGGGTGAATGTATTTTTATCGAGCCCTAAATATAATTAATAATTAACTCCCGACAAATCGGGCCGAAGTCAAGAATCCGGTGTGTGCGACCATCCGATGATCTGGTCTGACTGATGCCCCATCGATGTGCCAGGTTCGATGTAGAACTTCGAGTGTTCGATGGTCAAGCCATCCATCTCGCATCGACTCGCGCGTCTTGACCGCCTGGGTGATGCTCGGCGAATAGGAAACGAGAATTCCTCCTTTGCGCAATGAACCTTGTGCATGTGGAACTACCTGCCACGGCTCTGGCAAATCGAGAACCATTCTGTCAAAGCCCGTCTCGGAGATACCCGCATAAACATCTCGTACTGAAACGTGGTAACGGCCTAAGGCGTCAGCACCCAAATATTCTCGGACATTTGTTTGGGCGCGATTAGCGAAATCCTCGCGTATTTCATAACCAGTAATTTCTGCACCATAGCGAAGCAGGATCAATGACAACGCTCCAGAACCCAAACCGGACTCAAAAACTTTGGCTTGCGGAAAGATATCTGCCATCATGCAAATCGGCGCAAGGTCTTTTGGATAAATCACTTGCGCTCCACGTGGCATTTGAATTACGAAGTCTTCGAGGGTTGGGCGCAGAACAATATATTCGGCGCCCTTCGTCGACCTGAGTATTGAACCTTCTTCGATCTGCAACAAATCGCCATGTGCCAAAAATCCAGAATGAGTATGAAACTCTCCGTCGACTTTCAGCGTGAACAAGTATCGCCGTTTCTTGGCGTCGATCAACAAAACCTTTTCGCCGTAAGCAAACATTAAAACTGCAACTTAATCTGTCGAATTCGAGTCAGATTCTGCGCCGCGCTTCTTGCCACTTTTCCGGCCCAACAAAAATGACGAGAGCATTCCCAACGTTGACGCCCCACCAACGAGTGCTTTTAGTTGCAGCGACTTGCTGCCTAAAGAGACTTTCAGGTCCTCCTGAAATTGTTCCAGACCTGCAACAACGTCCTCGCGTGACACTTCATCCTCTTGGCTCATAACTTGTTAAGTGTTCCCTTGCGAATGCGTGACTTTGCGACGAAAAACAACGCAATGCAAACTGCGAGCGCGAGCAGATAACTCAACCAAGACCATGAATTCGAATCGCCGAGATCGCTCGTTTGCAACAGTCGCAATACGCCGAGTGCGCCGAACACGAGCGCGGCGCTAAGGCAAAGCGCAGCCAAAAGACCATAGGCGATCCATCTGCCTGCGCCACGAATCGGTTTCAATGTTTCGCGTTTGGCGTAATCGAAAATCATTTCGTAGACATCGGCAAAGGACTTGCTATCTGAACCTACTCTTTTTGACGAATTAATCTTGAACCCAGTCACGTAATCATTCTATGGCGCGACTGCCTGAGTTAAAGGTAGAAGTTTATTGACATCCATTCGTTCGTCACCAAAAGCAAGCGCCGCTACCAAATCATTCCAAATACCTCGGTAAAAGTTCAATGTCGACACGCCCGAACCATTCATGATCAACGAGAACACACTGCTGCGCTCTTCGTTCAATGGAAACATCCCGGACAAAGATTTAACGCCGTTCAGAGTGCCAGTTTTCGCAAGCATCGTTCCAGAGCCAGCACCTGAGATGAATTTGTCACGCAATGTGCCCGTCTTGCCGGCTAATGCCATTGCGGTCGTGACCAAACCATTGCGCCCATCTCGCTGCAACAACTGCGCGATCAAATTGCAGGTCAAGCGATTACCTCGATCCAAACCAGACCCGTCAATCAGGGAGATTCCCTCGCCAGGCAATCTCCATTCAGCGATCTTCGCAGCAATCACAGTTAGTCCATCGACGCGTGTCGCAGAATTTCGTCCTACGAGTCCGATTTCTTTGACCAGTAGTTCCGCCGTGTTGTTATCGCTGTTCGTCAGCATTTCAACCACGACTTGACTCATTGGCACAGATTCGATTGTCGCGATCACGGGCGTATCCATTGATGCTGCGCCGACATCGGGTGCGTCTCTGACTACAATTCCGCGCGATGCGAGCAACCTGGTGAATTCACTCGCCGCCGCGAAAGCCGGATTCGCTGGTTTAAGCGGTGTACCAGTTACAAACCCATCGTTGATCATCAATGCGCCAAGTGGTCCCGCCTCTACGCTTCGAATTCCGTCACCCCAACTCGGCGCGTATCTTTCGCGATCATAAATTGTCTCATCGCCGATCACACCGCCATCAACCGAAGTGATCCCCATCGCCACCAATGCATCGACTAATGCTTCAACATCTGTCGGGGTCAAGGTCGGATACTTTTCAGTAAGTGGATACGCACGCGTCGTAAGCAACGGATCTCCAGAGCCAACCAACCAGAGGTCTCCGCGCACGACCGAGTCGGCGACAATTCCGAGCAGTCTCGTCGCAAATTTTCGGTCAGGTCCGAGCACATCCAAAGCAACTGCGGCTGTAATTAACTTTTGGTTGCTAGCAGGAATTAAAGCCGTGCTTGGGTTGACTTCGATGATTGTTTTGCCATCCGTAGAAATCACCAAGCACGACTCTGCAGGCAATGCCCCGACCACCTGCTCAAGTTTGCTCTGAACTTTGGCCGCAGATTGCAGATCTACGAGAGTTTGCGGCACCCTGCGGACTGACAAAATCTGAGTGACAGGCGGTGGTTGCAAGGGCTTTTGAATATCCAACGGTCGTACTTCGTCGCCTGCAGCAGATGCGACTTGCCAAACTGATAGCAGCGGTATTGCGCCGATAACCGCCACTGAAAAGAGGGCGATTATCAGTCTTCGAGTCGTCATGCGCTCAGAGTTTTGCGACAGTCGCAGTAAAATCATTCGCAGTTTGACGACACTCATTGCTATTTAGCCGAGCCCTTCCATTTTGCATAGCGATAAACATCACCGAGTGCGCGAGCCGCCCTCTGACCGCTCGCGTAACACAACCGACCAGTTTGTTGCACCGCGAGCACCCCTGGATTTGTGGGGTCGGCGACCCCAAGTTCAGTCGCCACCAGGATCGGCTTACTGGTCTGCTGTGAAAGTTCTGCGGCCACTTCGGCATACTTCGTATCTTGTCGTTCGTGATAGCTAACGATTCGATCCAATTCAAATTCATCAAAAAATTTGCCTTCACGCATCAGTCGCGCTTGATTCGACTGAATTCCCAGTCCTAAAAAGATTATTGAATCAACTTTTGGATGCATCGCGATCAAGCGCATCACGTCGGCAATGGTCTCACGAGTTTCTCCACCCGCGCAGTCCACCGGATTATTACGACTCCAACGCGCTGGTAGTAACTCAGAAATAGCAATCGACAAGTCCTCGGGCAACGGCATCAAATTCAAGACGTTTTCGTCGGCAACGACGTCTGATGTGACCACGCCCCACCCACCTACCGTCGTCAAAATAATTGTGTTCGGCCCTTTGGGCAATGGTTGTGTCGCGAAAGTTGCAGATACGTCAAACGCTCTTTCTGCATCGGCTACGCGGATCACGCCAGAATCGTCACACACTCCATCAAAAATACGGTCGTCACTAGCGATCGCTCCCGTGTGACTGGCCGCTGCCCGAGCACCACTTTGGGTTGCACCACCTTTTAGCACGACTAGAGGTTTGACCTTGGCTAGTGTGCGCATCGACTGTAATAATCGCTGGCCATTTTCTACACCTTCGATATAGGCAAGAGCCACAGATGTTACCGAGTCGGTCGCGAAGTAATCGAAGAACTCGGGCACCCCGACTTGCGCGGCGTTGCCCGCCGAAACGGCTCGAGCGATACCTACTTTTGTTTGTCGGGCGTAATTCATGAAACTCGAAACGAAATTGCCGCTTTGACTGACAACAGAAATTGATCCACTAGGTGGATACGGTCCGACGATCTGGGCGCACAAGTTTTTTGGCGTACTGACAACTCCTTGCCCATTCGGGCCAACGAGCAAAATATCGAGGCTCTTTGCCAAGTCGCGAAGTTCTTGCTGAGCGGTTTCACCATCTTTTCCGGCCTCGCCGTAGCCAGCAGAGGTCACATAAACAGCTTTGATTCCCTTCCGCGCGCAGGCTCGCAAGATTTCAACGTTCGTCGATGCTGGCGTACAAATAAATGCCAAATCCACACCGTCATTTGGAAGTTCATCAACTGACGCTAGACAAGTGACACCAAGGACATTCGATTTTTCTAAATTTGTCGCAAAAATTCGACCCGAGTAACCGCCAGCTAAAATATTGTGCAACGACACAAACCCAAATTTGCCGGGATGTGTCGAAGCACCGACAACCACAACTCCTTCGGGTTCGAACAGCGCCGCGAAATGTCTCGACGAAATCCAATTCTGACCCGAAGGTTCGATACTTATAGGTCGACTGTTTCGTTCAATTAGGGCATCAACTGCCACGATCGAGCCATCTTGCCTGATGATCAATGGATTTATGTCCACAGAAAGAACCGACTTGTCGGTAACTCCGAGATTCGAGACGGCGATAAGCACCTCGCATAACTGTTCGACAACGAGGGGTTCTTCACCACGAAATTTGCCGAGCACATCTTGCTGCTTGAGTCGTCCAATCATACGACGGGCACCAGTTTGATCTATTGGTGTCGGTGCAAAAACAAAATCGTCCAGCACCTCGGCGAAAACTCCACCCAGACCACACATCACGAATACTCCGAATTGGGCGTCGCGCACGAGGCCAACAATCAGTTCGCGCCTACCTTTTTCCATTTTGGCTACCAACAGCGAGACCTTGCCGTCGGCAATAGTTGCCTGAGCCAGAAGGTCGGTGGCAGCAGCAAAAGTCTCCTGAGCATTTCGAACGTTTAATCTGACCAAGCCCCGTTCGGATTTATGGCTAATCGAACTTGCACAAAGTTTTATCGCTACTGGAAATCCAATATTTGTTGCCGCTTCTATTGCTTGATCAGCGGAGAAAATTTCTGTCTCTTTGGCAAATGTGACACCGAACTGTCGAAGTATGGTCTTCGATTCGGCCTCCGAAATCATCGTTTGCTGCGAATTCGACACGTTGTAACAGTAGTGTGAGATCGCCCCCGAAAAGATAAATTGACTCCGTGCAAATAATCTCCGCGCTATTTGTAGAGAATTTTGCGTTGCGTCAAGCCCCGGGTCCCAGCACTCGCATTGACCTAACTGGAGCGTTCTTTTCTTTTGCCGCCCCGACACCTGCACCCGTCACAATCGATCCGCATTTGGTCGTGCTAATTTATTGCCCTGAGAGCGAACCTGGTAATTCGGTACTCGAAGTCGTTTTTCGAAAGGGTGTCTCAGCCGACGATGAGCAACTTGCCCGCAATGTCAGCCCCTTCACAGTTGAGCCAGGCAAATTCACCTATCGCCTCGTACGAGGCGAACTCGCCATTTCACAATATGGTCAGATTTTCGCGCACTGCAGAGTCGGCACGGCACAATGGCATCTAGTGCCTCTGACGATTTTGCCACCAGTTGAGCCACCATCAAATCCAACCTGACCCGTTTTACCAACTAGTTTTAGCGCAATGGTTTTAAAACTCTCGCCACAGCAAGACTCCCAGGCAGTCTCGTGCATTCGAGGTTTAGCAATGGACGCGCCGCTGATGGCGAAAAGTGGACATCAAGGCACTGCGATGGCCCTCGCACCGCTTGGACATGTTTTATACAGCAGAATTTTGCGCCACAACCCCCACAACCCGAGTTGGAAGAATCGTGACCGTTTCATTTTGAGCAACGGTCATGCCTCGATCTTGCAGTATGCATTGCTGTTTCTAAATGGTTACGGTCTTGAAATCGAAGATCTTAAAAAGTTTCGTCAATTCGGTTCGATGACTCCTGGTCACCCCGAAGTTGGTCACACTCTCGGAGTTGAAGTCACAACGGGCCCACTTGGGCAAGGTTTCGCCAATGCCGTCGGCATGGCGATCGCCGAACGAAACTTGCGCAGTCGCTTCGGCGCGTCAGCTTGCGATCACAATACTTATGTGATTGCCGGCGACGGTTGTTTCATGGAAGGAATAAGCCACGAAGCGGCATCACTCGCGGGTCATTTGAAATTAGATCGTCTGGTCTGCATCTTCGATGACAATGCAATTACGATCGATGGATCAACTTCGTTGAGTTGTTCAGATGATGTCGCAAAACGCTTCGCTGCCTATGGTTGGAATATCATGCATCTCGGCGAGATTGCCGATGACTTAGATGCGCTTGAAGACGCACTAATCACCGCTCGAGCAACACGTGGAGCGCCAACACTTTGTATTTTGAAAACTCATATAGGCCACCCATCTCCAGATTTCACCGACGCCCACGAGGCCCATGGCAATCCGTTTGCGGCGGCGCATGTATCGACAACAAAGAAAATTATGGGCATCCCCGACGAATCTTTCTGGGCACCCAAAGATCTGGTGACGGCGATACGTGACCACGCAGTCGTCAGGGGTGATTCGTTCACCGCGCAATACGAAACAGATATCAACGAAATCGAAGATCGATACATCTGGGACGCCGCGTGGGTCACGCCCAATTCGTCGTCGTTTAGTTCGCTGCTCCCGGTATTCGATAAATCGACAGACTTGGCAACCCGACAAGTCATTCAAAAAGTTTTTGATGCTTCCCTACCTGCGTTGCCCGGGCTAATCGCCGGATCTGCCGACTTAACCGGCAACACGGGTACGAAACTCTCGAAACAAACGGCCCAGAGCGTTACCGCACCTGATGGTCGACAAATATATTTCGGCATCCGCGAGCATGCGATGGGTGCCGCCGTCGTCGGCATGGCCCTGCACGGCGGTGTGCTTCCTGTTTGTGGCACATTTTTTGTATTTGCTGATTACATGCGCCCGGCAATTCGACTGGCAGCGCTATCAAAAGCCAAATGTATATTCGTTTTCTCACATGATTCTGTGGGCGTCGGTGAAGATGGTCCCACTCACCAACCAGTCGAGCAACTCGCCTCGTTACGCGCGATTCCAGATCTTCAAGTGATCAGACCTGCTGATCCAAACGAGACGGTTGCCGCATGGTGCGCAGCAGTTGATCACGACGGACCAACGGCGATTATTCTGTCACGACAAAATGTCTTGAGTGTCACCGATGGCTCGGCTGTAAAAAACGGTGTCGGTATCGTGGGCACGACTATCGCCAAGCCAAATGTCATTCTTTTGGGAACCGGCAGCGAAGTTGGCCTTTGTACTCGGGCCGCAGCCGAACTTGCCAACGTCGGCATCTTGGCCCAAGTGGTCTCGATGCCGAGTTGGGATCGCTATGAGCGAAGCGACAAGTCATCGAACAAAACAATTTTCCCCGATGGCGTGCCAGTGATCGCGGTTGAAGCTGGCGTGACCATGGGTTGGCATAAATACGCGGATCATGTCATCGGGATCGATCGTTTCGGTGCAAGTGCTCCCGGTGCTACGGCATTAAAAGAACTCGGCATCAGCGTCGAAGCAATCGTTAAAAAAGTAAAATCGATATAAATGACATTTCCACTCAAAGTTCTATACGAAGAATTTGGACAGAGTCCTTGGCTAGATAATTTGAAGCGAAGCTACATCACATCAGGTGAATTGGCGACCGTCCGCGACACCGGTATCCGCGGACTGACTTCTAATCCGACTATATTTCAGAAGGCGATTCAAGGGTCGAGCGACTATTCGTCACAATTTGCAGAGTTGATCGGACAAAAACTCTCACCCGTTGACAGCTATTGGCAGTTGGTTCTTCGTGACATCAACGGAGCGTTAGATGTATTTGCACCGCTCCATGAATCGTCTAACGGACTAGATGGCTTCGTAAGCGTCGAAGTTGACCCTGGACTGGCTCACGATCATGCCAACACTTTGACGAGTGCCAGAGATTTGCATTCTAAAATTTCGCGTCCGAACGTGATGATCAAAATTCCTGCGACACGAGAATGCATTCCCGCTATCGCGACGATGATTTCCGAGGCGCGAAACGTAAATGTGACCTTAATTTTCAGCCTTGAGCGATACCAGCAAGTGATGGATGCCTACATTGACGGTCTTGAGACGTTGGCTATTGATCGGCCAGCAATTGTCGGTTCAGTATCAAGCGTCGCAAGTTTTTTCATTTCACGCGTGGACACCGAGATTGATCGCTTGCTCGCCGGTAAAGACAACGCCATGGCGAATGCGTTGCTCGGCACGGCGGCAATCAACCAAGCCAAACTCGCCTATGCGATGTTTCGAAAGACTTTTTCTGGACCACGCTGGAACAGACTCGAAAAACTTGGTGCAAAAGTTCAAAGACCGCTTTGGGCGTCGACATCCACCAAGAATCCGAACTACCCCGACACTCTTTACGTCGACAATCTGATTGGGCAAGACACCGTCAATACGCTCCCAGATTCGACCGTCGAAGCGTTTTGCGATCACGGCACCCTGAAATCAACTATTCAAACTGATGTTGATCTTGCGCATCAGCAATGGTCGGAACTGGCCCGTGTTGGAGTCGACGTTTCGGATGTGGCCGAAAGACTTGAGCGCGAAGGTGTGGCTTCGTTTCAGAAAAGCTTTGATGAATTAATCGGTGTGCTCAGTGAGAAAGCAGTGGAACTGTCATAATGCCAGGGCAAGACATCGACAAAATGATCGACGTCATTTTGGATGAGTTGAAAATCAAAACAGACAGACGCTTGATTGCTGACCTCATTCGCGAGTCGCTTCAACTTGGTTCTGACTCAACGAGCACTCTTAATCTCAAGATTGCCAGTGCGGCCATTTCGGAAATGCGCGAAGCATTCGCGATGTTCGCCCCATTTTCTGAACGCAAAAAAGTAACTATTTTTGGCTCGGCCAGGACGACAAAAGATGACCCTGTCTACAAACAGACTGAAGCCGTTGCGGCCAAACTGGCGGCAGCCGATTGGATGGTCGTCACCGGCGCCGGACCAGGAATCATGGAAGCTGGAATGTCGGGTGCGGGTCGTGAGATGTCGATTGGCGTCAGTATCCGACTGCCGTTTGAGACTTCGGCAAACTCGATAATCGCCGGCGACGAAAAGTATGTCTCGATGCGTTACTTTTTTACTCGCAAATTGATGCTGGTCAAAGAATCCCAGGCCTTTATTTGTATGCCAGGTGGGTTCGGCACGCTGGACGAAATGTTTGAATTGCTCACCCTTTCGCAAACCGGAAAGGGCAACCCCGTGCCGATAGTCGTTCTAGATCTACCCAATGATCCTTTCTGGCAAAGCCTCGATGCTTTCGTTCGTCAGACCCTGGTGCCGAGAAAACTTGTTTCAAACCAAGATTTGGCGCTGTATCGCATCTGTTCGAGTGTCGATGAAGCAGTAGCAGAAATCACCAATTTTTACTCTGTTTATCATTCGATGCGATTCGTCGGAAAACGATTGGTGTTGCGACTCAATCGTGAATTATCCGATCAACATGTAAGCCGCTTAAATATTGACTTTGGGGATATTTGCGTCACTTCGACGATTCAGAAGATTTCTCCAACCAAGCCCGAAACTGACGACGCCGACAATCTCGACAAAACACGACTTGCATTTCAGTTCGCCCGCCGCGACTTTGGAAGATTGCGTCAATTAATCGACGCAATCAACTCGCTTAGCTTCGACCCAACAAACTGATTGCCTTCTCAATGGCCCTGCGGGCCTGGGTCAATGTTCGTTCAAGTTCTGGTCGTTTTGATTCGCCTGCAGCGTGAGACTGTTTTAGAACTGTGAGTGCTTTGTCGGCCAACTGCTCGGAGATCAACTTCAACTTTTGAACAATCTCTTGTGAATCTTCTTCAAATGAATGCATGACTCTACAAGTATGCCATTAGCCTGCACCGAGATGTCAAAGCCCGAAGAACTTCACGAGTGGATTAGTTTTGCCGATCCCGATCTTGAGCAGACTTGGATGATTGATGCAACTTTTTTGAGGTCGAATTGGACATGCATCTACGGCAACGGCTGTCAAGGCGTGCTAGACGATCCCGCACCCGAACTGAACCAAGGTTGCTGCAGCTATGGTGCGCACTTTATCGACAAAGAAGACTTGACTTCGGTAAAAAAATTCGTCAAACGATTGACTCCCGAGCATTGGCAGAATTTCGAACAAGGCAAAAATGATAAATGGCTAGCCGAAGACAAAGACGGCACTGACACCACGACGTCATATAAGGGTGCCTGTATATTTCATAACAGAACAGACTTCGAAGGTGGAATGGGTTGTGCCTTCCATGTGGCGGCCTCAGCCGCGGGTGAGCGTCCGATGGACTGGAAACCCGATGTTTGCTGGCAAGTACCGCTTCGACTCGAACAGCACGAAGAAGACGAGAAGCATATTTTGTCGATCGTCCGCGAATGGAAACGTCGCGATTGGGGCGGCGGAGGTCACGACTTTGACTGGTGGTGCACCGATGACTCTTCGGCGTTTGTCGGCTCTAGACCCGTCTACAAATATCTCAAAGACGAACTGATCGAATTGTGTGGTGACGAAATCTACGAAATGATTGTCAAACAGTTGCAAAAACCTCGCACGACTTTCTTGCCGCATCCGCAAGTCAAACGTAAAACAAAGATTTAGTTCTTACTTCCTTTATTCGACTTGCGCCGATCTTCGACGCTCAAAAAACGTTTACGAATACGAATGTTTGATGGCGTCACTTCGACCAGTTCATCCTCACCGATCCATTGAATTCCGGTTTCGAGCGTGTGGGTTACCGGTGTGGCTAATTTCGGCCCGTCGTCATGACCATGGGTACGAATGTTGGTCAGCTCTTTGGCTCGAACAGAATTGACGACCATTTCGTCTTCGCGTGAATTTTCACCGACGACCATTCCTTCGTAAACCTCGACGCCAGGAGCGACGAACAAAGTACCGCGAAGTTGCAAATTGTCCAAGGCATATGCAGTAGTCGAACCTTTTCGATCAGAGACCATTGCCCCACCCATGCGATGCGGTAATTCGCCGGCCCACGGCATGTATCCGCTCAGACTTTGATGCAAGAGTGCCGTTCCGCGCGTCACGGTCAGCAATAACGATCTGAATCCGATCAAGCCACGCGAAGGTGCTTGAAAACTGACGATTGTTCGCCCGCTGTCCCCTTGCTCCAGATTGATGACCCGTCCCTTGCGTGGTGCAAGAGCTTGAGTAACGGCGCCAACATACATATCTGGCACATCGATCGTGCCAGCCTCGAGGGGTTCTTGCTTCTTGCCATCAATTTCTTTGGTGATTACCTCTGGACGGCTAACTTGCAATTCATATCCTTCACGACGCATGTTTTCGATCAACACGGCAAGTTGCAGTTCGCCTCGACCAGCAACTTCAATTACATCCGGACTGTCAGTGGTATTGACTCGAATTGAAACGTTGCCTAGTACTTCTTTGAAAAGTCTTTCACTCAAATGACGACTCGTCAGGAAAGTGCCTTCGCGGCCCGCGAACGGCGAAGTATTGACGCCGAAACTCATTCGTAGAACTGGTTCGTCCACTTCAAGCCGGGGTAACGCAGGAGCATTTTCTAGCGCAGCAACCGTATCGCCAACCTCAACCTCGTCGATTCCGGCAAGGATGAACAAATCACCTGCAGCAACTTGTGCAACCTCTTCACGGCTGATACCACGGAACGCAAACAAAGTCGAAATTTTTCGTTTAATAAACGGTGCGGGATTTGCCGGTGTTGGATGTTGCCAAACACAAATCATGTCGCCTTTTTTCATTATTCCTGCTTCAACTCGCCCAATCGCCAGACGGCCCAAATAATCAGAAGCGTCAAGGTTGGCGACAAGTGCCTGCAGTGGTGCATTCGGATCTGCGGTCGGCGCAGGGATCGTGTCGAGAATTGCGTCTAGCAAAGGCACCAAGTCGGCATTTTCTGCTGGCATGCCGATTCCCTTCATAGATCTTCCGTCACGTGCAACCGCAGAAATAACTGGAAAGCTCAGGTGATGATCATGATGCGCCAGGTCGAGAAAGAGTTGCTCAACTTCATGGAGGACTTCGTCTGGTCGGGCATCGGCGCGATCGACCTTGTTCAGAACTACGACCACCGGCAAATCTCTGGCCAATGCTTTGGATAACACGTACCTAGTTTGTGGCAGCGGACCTTCGGCAGCATCGACCAAGAGCAGAATGCCATCAACAAGTGCGAGTGCTCGCTCAACTTCACCACCGAAGTCGGCGTGACCTGGAGTGTCTACCAAATTGATTTTTGTTCCCCGCCATTCAATTTCGGCGGCTTTCGCCAGAATAGTGATACCGCGCTCACGTTCCTGGTCGTTTGAATCCATTACGCGATCAACAACTACTTGATGCGCGGCGAAAGTTCCACCGCTCTTAAGAAGAGCGTCCAACAAGGTGGTTTTACCATGGTCTACGTGCGCTACTAGCGCGAGGTTGCGAATGTTATTAATCAGGTTCTCAGTTCAGTTTCAGGAAATATCTTCGTCCGTGTCATCGGCTATTTCATCGCCGTTTTCATCGAACCTAACGCCATAGCGTTCAGCAATAGCCGCATATTCATCTTCTTGTGATTTCGACTTGCTTTCTTTGGTAACGCCAAGATCTTCGGCTGACGGACCCGTTTGTTTCAGGCGACGCGCTTCTTCAAATCGACGATGACGACCCTTTTTCACGGTAGGGCTCCAAATTTTTCTGGGGCGATCACCGTTTGGTTATCGCCTAGTTGATAGACATTGGCACGAATACTAGCGACTCTGCCTTGATAAAAGGTGGATCTACAGCTGTTTTGTTACTTGCTGGCTTCAACAAGCTTGAGATGTCCGTCACGATCGACGCTCAAACCGACGTCCCCATTCAAAATTCGGTTCAGATCATCTCCGATCAGAGTTGCGCGCCAACCTTGAACGAGCCTCGCATCGGCCGACTTTCGCAAAAACGCAGTAATGTCGCTGCGCGTCGCCAGGAAAGTCGCATCAATCTTGTGCTTGCGTGCGAGTTCCCCAATCCACGCAGTGATCAAAGTCAGGGCGGGTCGAGCCCATTTATCCACATCGTCGACATCGTTATTCGGTAATTCGATATGTTGCTTTGCGCCGTCTCGTATCGCGGCCATGATTTCTCGGCACGAATCAGCAGACAAATGACGATCATCAACACCACGCGTGGTTGCCAATTCTTCAACACTTTTTGGTACTCGCTGAGATATTCCCAGCAGAGCCATATCACTCATCACCCGTCTTGGTGGTGCATCGTTGCGCATTGCTTTCTCTTCTCGCCATTTCGCCACAGATTGGGCAACTCCACGAGATTGACCTTTTAATGCCCGTGCCTCTTTGAGTTTCAGCCACGCCAAACCCGGATCCTGCGGACCCTGTGGACGCTGCACAAGATCTCGACAGGCATCAGCCACCCATTCGGAGCGTTGCAATTCTTTTAGTTGTCTTGAAATCTCGTCATGAAGGTCAAACAGATGTGCGACATCATCTGCGGCATAACTGCACTGTTGCTCGGACAAGGGGCGGCGCAACCAATCAGTAAGACGATCACCTTTGGACAATGAAATTTTCTTGAAGGCCTGAACAAGTGTTGCCAATGACGGGGTTGAGTATCCGATAAAACCGGCGGCGATTTGGCAATCAAATATTATTTTCGGTGCCGCAAGCGCCGCGTGACGCAACACCTCCAGGTCTTGCTGGGCGGCATGTATAACCGCCAACACGTCGCTTTCGAAGAGTTTCCCCAATCCACGCGGATCAACCGCCAAGGGGTCGACTAGAGCAGTGGTGTCGCCCCATTTCAGCTGAACGAGAGCGAGTTTCGGAAAGTATGTCTTTTCTCGATGAAACTCGGTGTCAATTGCATATCTGTCGGCTTTCAAAATCTCCGCGACTATTTGATCAAGTGCTGACTCGCTGTCGACCCACTCAAAACTCACCCTTTTGACCCGCCTTCTACGACCTCATTACCGGCACTGATCCATCCGATAGTCCCACCGGCAACATTTTTTACGTTGGTCAAACCGAAATCGACACAAATTTCACAGGCTTGCATGCTGCGCCCCCCACTTCGGCAAATGAAGTACACCAATATTTTGGGAATCTCGTCAATACGATTTGTGAAGTCACTAAGCGGAATATTTACTGCACCTGGAACATGGCCAGATTCGTACTCATCAGCTTCACGCACGTCTATAAGAGCAATGGAGTCATTACGAATCTGAGTAAAAGCAGCAATAGAGACTTCTTCAATTGGCATCAAACAATCTTACTTCTTCGTCTTACTCTCACTACGGCTTTATCTGACCCGGTTCGTTGACATTGATCAGTGTGCTTTTTGGTAGTTCAACAAATTCAATCTTCAATTTTTCAGAGACTTTGTGTATTGCGCGCTCTCCGTTTTCGAACTCGCGCTCCAAAAACTCGCGAGCTGAAATTCGCCAAGTGCTACAAAGCCACTGTGGCGAATCAGTTTTGGCCACACGCAAATCAAAACCATCCGAGATATTGCTCAGGAGATCGCATGAAGTTTCATCAATGTAGGGAACATCACATGGAAGAATCATCAAACTTTCTGTGACACATTCACGCATCGCGGTTATCAGTGCCCCGAGCGGACCCGAATCGGGATATTGATCGTTTATGTTGCCCACTCCCCATCTGCTCGCGTCATTGGGGCTTCCACCTACCAAAGAAAGATTCTTAAATCCGGCGTTTCTTAGGGTGCTAATGATTATCTCACCAAATTCGATGCCGTTTATCTTGGCATTTATCTTTGGCGAGCCAAATCTCTTGCTCTTTCCTCCTGCCAATATCACGACGCTCGTATTATCTATACGGTTCATCGCAGCAAATGATTTGCATCTCCACTCGGATCGCACTGGATCAAGAACTGTTCGCATCTAACCGCTTCTGGCATCTCACCGATCATCCGTGCTTGTTTGGCGAGACCTGCAAGGCATCTCAAAAAACCTCTGTTTGTTTCGACGCCCCAACGCACGTAACCCGACCCACGCCACGAATTCGCTCGCAGACTGTCCAGCCCTCTGTGATAGCCGACGCGATAAGCCATGTACGCGTCAATTCCATCGCCGCTTAGATCACCAATCGTCGCCCAGCCAGCCAAAAAAGTCGGGTACTTTGAGACGACGTCACAAACTGCTTGTCGGCGATTATTTATGTCAACGCCTAGGGCTGCGTTCAGCATCTCGATCGCCTTGGCGTCGAATAATGGCAGCCTCGTCTCAGGTGGTCCGCTGGAAGAAAGATTAACTGGTTGATTTGTCATACTCCTGCCACACTAGATGCATGGACATATTCTCGCTTGATTCTGAAAACGCCAAGAATCTTGGGCTCGGGGCGATGGCCCTCAGCGTTTTCGGTGTATTAATCGTGCTCAAGTTCGTTAAGTCGGTGGTCTCAAAATTATTGCTCTTGGTAATTTTCTGCGGGTTGGCATATCTTTCGTTCACCCAGCGAGATGCACTGTCAATTTGCATCGCCAAGCTAGAAAGCACGGCCAAAAATGAACTGATCAACACATCATGTACTTTCTTCGGACAAGAGATATCCCTCAAGGCGGTTTCAGAGTGAGAAACCGTCATGTAACAGATATCTCTGCGCAGCTAGACGCGTCACCAACTCCTCGGCATTTAGTCGCGCATTATGTACGTCAGTTAAAGGAAGCGAATTTCACTGACTTCTCAAATAGTGCCATTTCGGCTACGAAAACTGGGTTCATTTCTACAGCTGGTTCGCTTGTCGCTTGGCGAAGTGGATCGAAAACATCTGAATACGGCTTTCGAATTGTTGGAGCGCACACCGACTCGCCGTGTTTGCGAATCAAGCCAAATGCCGACGAACGCAAATTTGGTTTCAATACACTGCTTGTTGAAATTTATGGTGGCCCACTTTTGAATAGTTGGTTAGATCGTGACCTAGGCATCGCTGGTCACGTCGTTACTAAATCTGGCAAGACGAAGTTGTTCAATTCAGTTATTCCAGTCGCGCGCATTTCGCAACTGGCTATTCATCTGGATCGAGAAGTCAACGAAAAAGGCCTGATCCTCGACAAGCAACTACATCTCACACCGGCCTGGTCGACCAGCCAGGACGCCCCAAAGTTCATCGACTGGGTTGCATCATGTGCAAAAATCACGGTTCGTGAAATAGTTCAAATCGAAGCACAACTCTTTGACACAAACCGGGCATCACTCATCGGTACGGATGGTTCGTTACTCGCAAGCGGCCGATTAGACAACCAAGCTTCTTGCTGGGCAGCAATGTCAGCGTTGCTCGAGTCAACCGCCGCACCCGCAACCCAGGTCGTCGCACTATTCGACCACGAAGAGGTCGGCTCAGAAAGTGCGACCGGCGCCGCTGGTCCGCTTTTAGAACATTCTTTAGAGCAGATTGCCTCAAGTCTTAAAATTTCTCGCATTGGTTTTCTCGAAACACTCAAGAAATCGAACTGCATCTCTGCCGACAATGCTCACGCGGTTCACCACAATTATCCAGAGCGTCATGACCTTGCCAACGCACCGATCATCAATCAGGGTCCTGCACTAAAAATGAATTCAAACCAGCGCTATGCAACATCTGCACAATCTGCCGCGCTGTTTATTCAGGCATGCAAAAAAGCCAGAGTTAAGCATCAGGTTTTTGTTTCGCGAAATAACATGCCGTGTGGCACGACGATCGGACCAATCACCGCCACACGGCTAGGTATCGACACCGTAGATATAGGTATCCCCCAACTATCGATGCACTCAGCCCGAGAAGTTTGCGGCGTTGATGATCTCGTATCGCTGCAACTTGCGCTAAAGGCCTACTTCAAATAATTTGACCGACCTTGTGTTTAGCTTGGTCAAAAACAATTTGTAGTGCTGCGCTAAGTTCGGCCGTTAGGTCTGCAGTTGCGGTGCGTGGAAGTCGACCTGTTTCGGCCTTGGGCGGATAAATCGGGGTTCCAATCACAACTGAGCATCTGCGCGGAAGAATCTTTTTAGAACCTTTCGGCATTACGCCCTCAGTGCCACCAAAGCCGACCGGCACGATCGGTACATCCGCTTTTAACGCCAGATATGCCGCACCATCAAACAACGGATGTATTTTTGGGCCCGACTGGCGAGTCCCTTCGGGGAACATCACAAGAACTTCACCGAGAGCCAAAACGGCAAGACACCGTTTCAATGCTTCAAGGTCTACAGAGCCACGGCTGACTGGGAACCCGCCAAGGGTTGACAACACCGCAGCGATCGGTTTTATCTTCCATAAAGAATCTTTTCCCATGAACCGCAGACGGCGATGTGTGACCGCGCTGACAATCGGCGTATCGACGTTGGATCGATGGATCGGTGCCAAAATAAAAGCCCCCGACTTTGGAATGTTCTCGCGACCATAGACGCGAAGCCGAAAATAAATTCGACAAAATATCAAAATCCAAAATCGGACTACGCGATAGAGGACCTTGCCGAGCACTCCTTGTCCGACCAAAAATGTTTTTACTTTGGTCATGCCACGAATTCTCCATCCGCACTTTTGGTTGCAATCAACTGCTTTAGTTGAGCGACCACATCTTCGATCGCCCGATCACTCGTGTCGACAGTTACCGAATCATTCGTCTTCATCAACGGACTATCCGACCGTGAAGAGTCTCGCTGATCACGCTCGGCGATCTCGGTGGCAATCTGTTCAACATCACCTCCCGATTGAGCGACACGACGACGGGCTCTCACAATTGGTGATGCCGTCAAATAAACCTTCAATGTCGCATCGGGAAACACAACCGAACCAATATCGCGACCCTCAACCACGCCACCGCCATGATCACTCACCCACTGTCGTTGACGATTGCGCAACTCTGTACGCACGAGTGAATTCGTGGCCACAACGCTCACACTGCGCGTCACTTCAGGACCGCGAATTGCGGTTGTTGCATCGACGCCGTCTATCACTATTGAATCGTCGTCAATCAGCATCACGGATCTACGTGCGATTTCGGCGACGGCTAATTCATCGTCCGGCTTAATGTCCCGAGTTAGCGCCGCAAATGTGACAGCTCGATACATCGCACCAGTGTCGAGGTACCGAATATTTAATTTCTCAGCCAAGGCTTTGGCGATGGTCGATTTTCCTGCTCCAGCCGGACCGTCGATTGCGACGATGATCATTGCTGAAGGACTTGCATCCGCATCATCTACCAACTCGTATCTTGCGCACGACCTTCGTCGTAGCCAGAAGCGCTCTGTACGCCGATCACGGCACGGTCGTGAAACTCGACGATGTTGGATGAACCTGCATAGGTGCACGATGATCTGACTCCGGAAATAATTTGGTCGATTATGTCCTCTACGCTCGGGCGCTGCTCGTCAAGGTACATCCGTGAAGAACTGATTCCTTCTTCGAAAAGTTCTTTACGAGCACGTTCAAATGCGCTTTCGGTTCGTGTTCGATTTCGGACTGCACGGTTCGAAGCCATTCCAAAACTTTCTTTGTAAAGGCGTCCGTTGGTGTCACGCAACGTATCTGCTGCCGACTCATAGGTGCCGGCCAACAACGAACCGAACATTACATTTGACGCGCCAGCCGCAAGACCTAGTGCGACATCGCGCGGATACCGCACACCTCCATCAGCCCAGACATGCTTGCCCAAACTGGTTGCGACTTGGGCACATTCTAGAACTGCCGAAAATTGTGGTCTACCAACGCCTGTCATCATCCGGGTCGTGCACATCGCACCCGGACCAACACCTACTTTGACAATGTCAGCACCAGCTTCGATCAGGTCTCGAGTGCCTTCAACAGTCACGACATTGCCGGCGACAAGTTTCAGGTTGCCGACAGCTTTGCGCACCTCGGTGACCGCCTTGAGCATTCGAACTTGATGCCCATGTGCCGTGTCTACGACAATTACATCCACACCCATCTGCTTGAGTTTCTTTGCCCTCTCGGCGGGATCTGCGTTCACACCAACTGCGGCTGAAATTAAAAGCCTGCCACTCTGGTCTACGGCGGGTCTATAAATCGTGCTGCGCAGTGCGCCGTTTCTTGTGATCACACCAACTAGTCGAGAGTCCTTGTCGATCACTGGGGCAACGCTCAGTCGTGCATCGGTAAGTTTTTCAAACATTTCTTGGGGTGATAGCGACTGTTGCAAGGTCACCATTTCACTGCTCATGACATTGCGAATCTGGGTGAATCGATCGAACCCGACAGCATCATGTTCGGTAAAAATGCCAGCCGGACGATCGTCGTCATCAACGACGATCACAGCACCGTGGCTTCGTTTATAAATCAAACTCAGCGCCTCGCCAACTGTGCCGTCAACTTTCATCGTGATCGGTGTGTCAATCACCGTGTGACGAGACTTCACGAATCGCACTACAGTCTCAACGACATCTAGCGGAATGTCTTGCGGCAAGACAACGACACCGCCACGACGAGCCACGGTCTCAGCCATTCGGCGACCGGCGATCGCGGTCATGTTCGAGACCACCAATGGGATAGTCGTACCGATGTTGTCGGGTGTCGTTAAGTCGACTTTCAAACGCGAGCTAACGGCAGACAGACTCGGAACCATAAATACGTCGCTATAGGTAAGGTCGAACGCAGGCGAGTCGTTCAAAAATCGCATCAGTAGTCCTCCGAGTGGGGCTTTTTTGAAGCCTCCATAGGCTACGCCCTGTGGATATGAATGGTGCGAATCCCCCTTTGCTGATGGTCCACGGCTGGGGTGGCTCACACCAAGACACATGGCAAAAGCCAGGTGTCGAGCAACTCGTTAATGATGCGGGCACAACCGTCATCGGCGTAGACCTTTTAGGCCACGGTACATCCGAGAAACCACATGATCCAGCCAATTATGCAGATCTTTCGGCACCAATTCGAAATGCAATTGGCGCGCGCACAACGAGTGTCGATGCAGTCGGCTTCTCGCTTGGCGCGATCGCATTGCTGGATGCTGCGATGCATAATCCAAAATATTTTCGGCGGTTAATGCTCGTCGGCATCGGTGATGGTCTTCTTGAGCCGCACGATCCGACCGAGACGGCGCGAATCGTCAGTGGTATCGACGGAACAGCAAGTTCAGACGATATTTTGGCCCGTCAGTTCGGCAACTATGCGAAACGAACCGATAACGATCCTTTGGCTCTACGTGCGGCGCTATTACGACCGAGAAAAAGTCCACCGAATCAAGAAGATCTTCAAAAGATCAATGCCAAAGTGATTCTTGCAGTTGGCGACCACGATTTTGTGTTGCCGGCCAATCGTCTCGCGCAATCATTTCAAGATTGCAAATTTGTAACCTTAAAAAATTGCGATCATTTTGCATCAACTGAAAACTTTGGGCTCATTGACGCACTTCTCGAGTTCTTCTGTGCGCCATAGCGACACCAATATCCTGAATGGCTCTGATTCGTCCTCAATAGATGACGCAGTCTCAGCGCTTCGTGGTGATGAACTTGTAGCGATACCGACTGAGACAGTTTATGGTCTAGCGGCGCGCGCATCAAGCCGAATGGCCGTCAATAAAATCTTCAAGGTCAAAGGACGACCGGCAAACCATCCGTTGATTTTGCATATTGCAAAAACTAGTGACTTAGAAAAATGGACACAAGATTTGTCGACGGTCGCGAGAACACTCGTCGATCATTATTGGCCAGGTCCTTTGACCATCGTCGTTCAAAGAAATGAAAAAGTCTGCGACGAGATCACAGGTGGACGAAACACGGTTGCGATTCGTTGCCCTGATCACAAAATCGCAACCGTACTCCTCAACCGACTTGACGACGCAATCGTCGCACCTTCGGCTAATCGATTTGGCAAAGTCAGCCCAACAACCGCAGAGCATGTGGCGGCTGATCTCGGAGATGATGTCAAAATCATTTTGGACGGCGGCGAATGTGCGATCGGTCTCGAATCGACGATCATCGACTGCACGACGACTCCGCCGCAATTGCTTCGAGTAGGCGCAATCACGGTCGAACAAATTAAAACAGAATGCCTAATCACAGTCGTCTCGGCATCTGGCGAATCTCGTGCATCGGGGATGCTCGACAAGCACTACGCACCAGAGTGTGAAATCGAACTGTTCAATAATCGAATGCAAGCAGAAACTCGTCGATCCGAGCTGAGTCAACTTGGCACTACTTCTGAAATTCTGGATTTCGCTGACGATTTGGCACTATACGCCCACAGTCTTTACGCGCGACTTCGTGATGCTGATAAGCGCAATATAAAGGTGGTTATTGCAGTCAAGCCACCCTCCACAGGTATCGGATCGGCGATCAATGAACGGCTTAAGAAGGCAGCGAACCGCTCTTAAACCAAACAGTTCGCAATATCACTGTGTTGATTACGGCAAACCCCTCCGTAGGCTTACAAGTCCAAACCCATGGGTGACAATATGTTGCCCTACTCCTAGGGGGAGAAAATAAATGAAGAAAAACACAGTACGTCGTTTCGGCGCGCTTGTTGTTGGTCTCA
>JAQCDY010000083.1 GCA_027729785.1 Actinomycetota bacterium
CTGCCAGTCAGAGCTGCAAAGCACGAAAGTGGAAGAATTAACCCGTGCAACAACGCCCCGGAATGACAGTGCCGTTGCCCGGGCACTTGCACGCGCAACGCGAAAATTATAAAAAACTTGCAGATCTTGGCTACACCGACATTTGGTCAGCAGAATCAGATGGCGCCGATGCTTTCACGCCACTGGCGATGGCCGCCGCATGGGAGCCGCGCTTGCGACTCGGCACTGCGATCGTGCCGGCGTATACGCGCTCGCCAGCATTGATGGCGCAAAGTGTGGCGACTCTTGCTGATGCGGCGCCTGGCAGGTTTGCGATCGGCATCGGTTCGTCGAGCAACGTGATAATCGAAAAGTGGAATGCGATTCCATTTGTCGAGCCGTACAAAAAAGTTCGCGATGTCGTGCGGTTTTTGCAAGACGCAATGACAGGCGAAAAAATCACAAAGAATTACGACACTTTCAACATTGATGGTTTTCGTCTCGGCATTCGTCCTGAAGTGAAACCGCAAATTTTGGTAGCGGCATTGCGCGAAGGCATGTTGAAACTCGCAGGTCGCGAAGCCGACGGCGCGATTATTAACTGGCTATCGGCAGATGACGTAACGAAAGTCGCCTCAGTAGTACACGAAGCAGCAAAAAAATCACAAAACCCGGGCGAGCGTGAGATTGTTGCGCGTATTTTTGTTTGCCCGAGTGAAAACGCCGATTTGGTTCGCGAATCAGCAAAACGATTGATAGCCGCTTATTTAACCGTGCCTGTTTATGCCGAGTTTCATCAATGGCTCGGTCGTGGTGAGATGTTGCAACCCATGTGGGATCTCTGGAAGGCAGGCGATCGCAAAGGTGCGCTTGCCGTAATACCAAACGAAGTGGTTGATCAGTTGTTCGTGCATGGCAGCGCCGAAAAGTGCCGCGCAACAATCAAGAAATACTTCGACAATGGCGTGACGACATCTTCATTGGCAATTGTCGCGTTTGACCCAGAAGTAAATTTTTGGCAGTGCGTTGAAACACTTTCGCCGAGCGCGACTTAACAAATGTCAGTGAGTGAAACAGACTCAGAGGTATCGGCTCGTCTTGAATTTGAGCAGGCCCAGCGCAGCGAAGGCTGGAAGCTTCTGCGCGGTTTGTTACGCGACCAGCGTCGTAATTTAGTTATCGGTGGCCTGATCGGTGTTACTTGGGCGTCGTTTAAAGTTGCGATTCCGCAGGTCACAAAATTCGCGATCAATGATGGCATCGAAAAGAACGGACCATTGTTGAAGTGGTCGTTGATCATCATTGGGCTCGGTGTGATGACCGGCATCTTGTCGGGTTTCAGGCGATATGTCGCATTTCGTGAAAGTCGTTGGGCCGAAACCTTGCTACGCGAAAAATTGTTTTCTCATGTTCTTGGTTTGAATATCGGCTATCACGACAAAGCTCAAACGGGTCAGTTGATGAGCCGTGCTTCGAGCGATCTAATGCAAATTCAAGCGTTCATCGTGATGATCCCGATCACGATGTCGAACATTATTCAAATTTTCGCCGTGGCGGCGATCTTGTTTATTACCGACCCGGTGCTGGCGATCGTGGCGATGGCGCCGTTGCCATTCGTCAATATCTCGGCGCGCCGATTCAGTAATCGAATTCACCCAATTTCAATTGCCGTGCAGGCCGAGCAGGCGCAGTTGGCAAATGTTGTCGAAGAATCAGTTTCGGGTGTTCGAGTGGTTAAGGGTTTTGGTGCCGAGCAAGTGCAATTCGACAAACTTGAGAAAGAAGCCGACGACATTTTCCGAGAAGCGATGAAGGCATCCAAGATTCGCAGCAACTTCTTGCCGGCGATCGATGTATTGCCAGCACTCGGCGCCGTTGGGGTTCTGGGTGTGGGTGGCCATCGAGTTCTGTCAGGTCAACTGTCAATTGGCGATCTCGTCGCGTTCAATGTCTATCTGACGCTTCTGGTTTGGCCGCTGAGAAATATCGGCATGATTGTGGCACTCGGTCAGCGTGCAGCATCGGCATTGGTGCGCATTCACGAGGTCTTGTCGACAAATTCTGAGATCACCGATCCCACGGTGGCTCGCGACCTGCCTTCACAAAACGGCAGACAACTTGGCGCAGTCAGGTTCGATCACGTGCAATTCGGCTACGACGCCGAGCGACCCGTGTTGCGAAACTTCAATCTTGATATTGCCGCAGGCGAGTCGATTGCGATCGTCGGCGCAACCGCATCGGGCAAGTCGACTGTCGCGCGGTTGCTGTTGCGTTTTTATGACACGGATAATGGCCATGTCTTCTTAGATGGTGTCGATGTGCGCAAACTTAAACTGCGCGAGTTGCGTCAGCAAATCGGGGTCGTGTTCGAAGACACGGTGTTATTCAATGACACGGTCACCAACAACATTTCGTTCGCCAAGCCCGATGCCGCTCAGACTGACTTAGAACGCGCGGCCAAACTTGCTGGCGCACATGACTTTATTTTGCAACTGCCAAATGGCTACGACACGGTGATCGGCGAGCGGGGTTTTTCGCTTTCTGGTGGGCAACGCCAGCGCATTGCGATTGCCCGTGCGATCATCTCTGATCCACGCGTCCTCGTGCTTGACGACGCCACAAGTGCAGTTGATCCGAGTAAAGAGGGTGAAATTCGCGACGCAATGCGCACGGTCATGTCGGGTCGCACGACGATCGTTATTGCCCATCGCCCGGGCACGATCGCGTTGGCTTCGCGAGTCGTGTTCATCGATGATCAGGCTGTTGCGGCGATCGGTAAACATGAAGAACTTGTTGCTACAAATGCCCGGTATCGCGAAGTTCTCGCCAGCATGCAACAAGCCAAGAGTGACACTGCGAAAGCGGCGGTGTAATAGCAATGTGGCAATCTGGCGGCGTTAGTGACGAAGACCGCCTGAGTCGTGCGCAGGCTCGCACAATTTTGGGTCGTGTTCTCAAAATGGCGGCGCCATTTAGAAAGATGATCTACTTGTCGTTTGCATGCGTGATGGTCACGACGACAACGACACTTTCGGCACCAGTCATCGTGCGATACGGCATCGATGCTGGCATCAGAGCGGGAGATGTCGACGCGCTGAATCTTTCGGTGGTTCTGTATCTCGTCGTCGTCTCATTCACATATGTTTTTGGTCGACTGTTGTTCGTCTTCGTCAATCGCACGGGCGAGTCGTTCTTGCGGGTTTTGCGTCTCGCCGTATTTCGTCAAATGCAGCGGCAGTCGATGGCCTTTTTTGACCGCAACAAAGCCGGCGTATTAGTTGCTCGAATGACCGCTGATATCGAGTCAATGTCAGAACTCGTGCAATTTGGTCTTTTGCAATTTTTGTCGGCGACATTGATGCTGATTTTCGCAATCATCGTGTTGCTCTTTCTGAGTTGGCAATTGACATTGGTCGCGTTGATCGTGATGCCAGTTTTAGTTTTGGCTTCGATCAAGTTTCAACGTGACTCGAATAAGGCCTATCTAACGGTGCGCGAGCGAGTTGGCACAAACCTCTCGGCACTTCAAGAAGGTATTACGACGGTGCGTGTCATCCAGGCTTACGCTCAAGAAGAAGAAGCCATTCGTAAATTCAAGATTTCAAACCGCTCTCTTTTTGCAAGTCATGAAAAGAGTGTCCGCATTTCAACCTGGTATTTCGCACTCATTGAATTCTCTGGTGTGCTGGCAAGCGGTTTGATGATCGGCATCGGTGGTTGGTTCGTTCATCGTGGCACGGTCACGCTCGGCACTGTTGTCGCATTCGTGTTGTTGCTGTCAAGTTTGTTTGATCCGGTTCAGCAACTTTCACAGCTTTACAACACTGTGCAGTCGGCGGGGGCCGCGTTGAACAAACTATTTGCAATCCTTGATGCCAAACCCGAAGTCGACGAGCATCACGCGGCTGTCGACTTGCCGCAAACAGGCGAACTCAAAGTCTCAGATGTTTCATTCACATATGTGGGTGCTGACTCGCCGGCGCTTCGTGGCGTGTCGATAAAAGTTGGCGTCGGCGAAAAACTCGCTCTCGTCGGGCCAACAGGCGCGGGCAAATCAACGTTGGCAAAACTCATGGCACGGCTTTATGACCCACAAACTGGCAGCGTCGAATTTGGTGGCGTCAATTTAAAGATGGCGACGATGCCATCTTTGCGCGAACGCATCGCGGTCGTACCGCAAGAAGGGTTTTTGTTCAACGGATCAATTCGCGACAACTTGCGCATCGCCCGCGCCGATGCGACAGACGCCGATATTGAGGCGGCGATCGATGCAATTGGTGCGACCGATCACTTTGCGCAATTTAGCGACGGTCTTGATACGCAAGTTCGCGAACGAGGCAGTCGTCTGTCGGCAGGCGAGCGTCAGTTGGTGGCTCTTGCTCGCGCCGCGCTTGTCGACCCGGCAGTACTCGTGCTTGACGAAGCGACTTCAAATCTTGACCCCGGCACCGAAGCCGAAGTTGAACACGCGCTCGAGCGTTTGATGGCCGGGCGAACAGTCATCGTCGTTGCGCATCGTTTGTCGACTGTGCAACGTGCCGATCACATCGCTGTAGTTGTCGACGCAAAAATCGCCGAATATGGCAGTCATAGCGAGTTGCTCGCGCGCAACGGCCACTATGCCGAACTCGCTCGCGCTTGGCAAAAATCTCACGCCCCTAGTTGATCTTTATCTCTACTTTTGCGTCCAAAACTATTTATCTAGACTGAAATCATGCTCAAACTCTTGAGTGCTCTCGTACTTGTGTTCACATTTTTGTTGACAATGCCGATTAATTCAGCAGTTGCAGGTGGCCCGAAAGTCCCAAGTTGCGGGACTTATAAAGTTTTAAAGAACGAGACCATTGCTGGTCAGGCTTTCCCCAAAGGCACTTATGTAGTGCATGCGATAGGCGTTCCGTGCAATAAAGTCATCGGCAAGAAGGGACTTTTTGCGAGGTTTTTGCGACTTCCCGATAACGCGACTCTCCCGAAACCATGGATTTACTTGGCTGGCGCAGTTGGAGCCCCAAAGTTTTCTGCCGGGCAAGGCATTGGGTTTCGAGCCCAACGAATTTCACCCTAGTATCTCCTCAGGAGGCACTAATGAGCCAACGCCATAAAGGTCAGGACACTCCGCGCATATCAAAAGTTGAATTGCGAGCCCACGCGCACGCGGAGCGACACAGAGTGAAGGGCGAGTTACACGCAATTACAAATGCAGTTGGTCGAACGATCGAAACTGATGATTGCGACGAACCAGCAGTCGGTTGGAAGCCTGTGCATCATCACGATGCCGAACATGTCGCTGACGGTCGTCGCGGTTTTCGTCACTGGAAGTTGAAGCAATGGAAACGTCGCACGGCACTACGTCGTGATCGAATTATTTTACAGCAACGTCTGATTGATGGCACCTGACAAATTAAAGCGCTGAACACCAAATTAAGTCTGGTCGCATGGTTGTTAGATGTCAGCCAAGATGTGTTCGAGTTTGAGTTTGGGTTCGTCGACTTCGAGACGTTGCAGGCGATAGCGGTTTTCAAATAGCGCGACGAGTGCACCGTCGCCGCGTTTCAAAATGCGTACGCCACCGATTTGACGCAAACGATCGGCACTTTCTTCGTCAGTGACGCGAATTGCCTGATATGACAGTGAACTTATTTCGGCAGGCGAATTGAATTCATGTTCAAGACGATGTGCCAGCACTTCAAATTGCAGCGCACCAACAGCAGCCAAGATTGGGTGCGAGTCGCCAACATCTGGGTCGCGCAAAACTTGCACCACACCTTCTTCGTCGAGTTGGGCGAGCCCACGACGAAATTGTTTTACGCGAGAAGTTTCGATCGGTCTTGCAGTTGCATAAACCTCTGGGGCGAATCGCGGCACCGCTGGGTATTCGACGCGTTGCGATGTGTAAAGTGTGTCGCCGATTTTGAGACCAGTGGCATTAATTAATCCGATGATGTCACCTGGGAACGCATCTTGAATAATCGTGCGGTCAGAGCCAAACGCAGAAGTCGCATATTTGGTGCTCAAAACTTTGTCTGTGCGCGAACAAGTTACGTCCATTCCACGCTCAAATTTGCCAGTGCAAACTCGTGCAAACGCCAGCAAGTCGCGATGGCGTGGGTTCATGTTCGCTTGAATCTTGAACACAAACGCCGAGAACTCTTTGTCAAGCGGTTGAGCTTCGCCGGCAAGATTTTCTCTTGCAACTGCAGGTGGCGCAAGATCAATAACGGCGTCAAGCAACATGCGCACGCCAAAGTTTGTCAGTGCCGAGCCAACAAACACTGGCGTTGTCACGCCGGCCAAA
>JAQCDY010000084.1 GCA_027729785.1 Actinomycetota bacterium
TGCCGTCGTCAACTGAGCCAACAGTTGCAAAATGTAGGCGTTGCATCAGAAGTAGCCCAACTTCTTGCGGTCTTCCATGCCGGCTTCTGAAATTCGGTCGTCGGCGCGAGTGGCGCCACGCTCTGTAATTCGAGCGACCGAAGTTTCGGCAATAACCTGTTCGATTGTTGTGGCAGACGATTCAATGGCTGCGGTGCAGGTGGCATCGCCAACAGTGCGAAAACGCACAAGTTCTTCGCTAACTGTTTCGCCATCTTCGGGCTTCAAGAATGGTGACACAGCCATCCACATGTTGTCGCGACGAAACACTGGGCGACGATGTGCATAGTAAATGCTCGGTAGATCGATGTTGTAGTCGCTGATGAACTGCCAGATATCTAGTTCGGTCCAGTTTGAGATTGGGAAAATTCTAAAATGTTCGCCTGGTTTGTGGCGACCGTTATATATTCCCCAAAGTTCTGGTCGTTGTGTTTTTGGGTCCCACTGGCCGAAAGCGTCGCGGTGCGAGTAGACGCGTTCTTTGGCGCGAGCGCGTTCTTCATCGCGGCGCGCACCGCCAAAAACGGCATCAAACTTGTGTTCTTTAATTGAGTCGAGCAGCGTCACAGTTTGCAGCGGGTTGCGGCTGGCGCGCGGACCAGTTGCATCTTGAATTCGACCAGCGTCGATTGAGGCTTGCACCGAACCGATAATTAGTTGCACATCGAGATCGCGCACTGCACGGTCACGAAATTCGATGACCTCGGCGAAGTTGTGACCCGTGTCGATGTGCATCACCGGAAATGGCACGCGAGCGGGGCTGAACGCGCGCGCGGCGAGGTGCAACATGACAACCGAGTCTTTGCCGCCCGAAAAAAGCATTACCGGGCGTTCGAATTCGGCGGCGACTTCGCGAATGATTGTGACCGACTCGTCAATCAGGCTGCGCAATGCTGATTTCACCCTATTAAGACTAGGGCTTTGGTGACAGTCGAGATAGTCACGTAATTGCATTAGTCACAGCGCTGATACCTATTAAAAACGACTCGATAAACGGCCGGGCAATTAGTGTGGCGTGAGAGGAAATTCGTGTCGCGACTTACCAAAGCAAGTTCAAATCAAGAAATTTTGGCGGTGCTCAACGAGACGGCTGATGCTGTCGGCGTTATATTGCGGGCGAACAAAGATTGGTCGTTGTCGGGTTTGCGCGACACGCAATATGCGGTTGATTTGCGAGCAGATGCGGCCGCACTCGAAGTGTTGACTAGTGCTGGTGTCGCGGTTTTGTCTGAAGAAAGTGAAATCACTGGCGTGTTTGGTGAGGATGATCTTTGCGTCGTGATTGATCCGCTTGATGGGTCGACAAATGCCAGCCGCGGTGTGCCATGGTTTGCCACTGCGTTGTGCGCAATCGACAAGAACGGTATGCGCGCGGGTCTCGTTGTTAATCAGGCGATGCGGAATGATTCGTATTGGGCGACTGCTGGTGGCGGTGCGTTTCATAACGGTGTGGCAATGCGACCAAGTGGTTGCGTTGATTTGAGTGAGGCAGTAGTTGGCATCTCGGGTATTCCTAAACAGCGACCGAAGTGGGCGCAATTTCGTGCCCTTGGTGCGGCGGCACTTGATATTTGTCTGGTCGCTGACGGCGTGATTGATGCGTGGATTGATTTCAACAGTCACGGCGTTTGGGACTATTTGGCGAGTGCTCTGATCTGTCAAGAAGCTGGTGCACAAATCGTCGAACACCAAGATCGCAGTTTGGTCGTGCACGAGCATGGCCAACGTCGCACGCCAATCGTGGCGGCGACACCTGAGTTGCTAGTTAGCGTTCGCCAAATTCGCGCGCAACAAAACTAGCCAACAATTTGTTGCCGTTTTCATTTAAGTGATCATTGTCGCCGTAATACAGTGTGTTTCCCAGTGACGCTACGCACCAGTCAGTGATTTGTCGATTACACAAAATATCGTCTGGATTTAACTTAACTGTATTCGGGCTAGCCGCACGATCTAACTGTTCAATCGCTCGTTGTGCTCGCTCTAAGTGATCGGTGTATGGAATATCCAGTTTTTGGTGCCAGCTCACGCCTTGGTCGATGAATCTCTTCGCATATGAGATTGGATCCCAGCCCAGTTCTGGTAGCGGATAAATCAGGTGCACTTTTTTCCCTGTTGATTCGATGCGGTCAATAGTTAATTTAAGTTGATCGCCTAGATAAGCGATTCGTTCTTCATCGGTTTTGAATGTTGTATTCGGTGCAGTGAACTTGACTTCGTAGCCGTCTTCGCGGTAGCCCTTGTAATTTGTGTAACGCGTGCCTTCCACATAGAAAGTCCATCGTCCGAAAAGAATCACATCGGTCGCAAAAGAATCCTTGACCACGATGTCAATTATTTGATTGAACTCATGACAATTGAACTTTTCTGGGGGGTCCATGACTAGATTTGGAACAGGCGGGCAACCCGGTTTAGTAAATATCATGCCACTTAAGTTCCTTTTGCTTAATTCTGCAGAGAGAGAGTCTTTCAGGGCACCTGCGTGCGAGTCGCCCAGCAATACGACATCACCCATCGGTGACTTGCGATTGGTGATGCCCATTGAGCCACCACTTATTGGACTTTCAAAGTCAACTTCGATCCAATTGTCGAGTTGTGTGGGGACTCTTGATTGTGCTTCGAGCATCGCGAGTTCAGAGTTCGATTTTTTGCCAAATGCAGTGCGTTGGCCGAAAAGACTGGTTGTAACTAAAGCGATAAATCCAAAACTCGCTACAACGGCAACGACTTTGTTGCTGGTACGAATTCGATCACGAAATGGTGTCTCTGCAAACTTCCACATCAAGTACGAGCAGATAAACGTAATTACCATTGCTGAGATGGTTTCAGTGTCGCTGAGTTCGGTTCCTTTATTGACTCGCCAGAGTGCGAGAATTGGAAAATGCCAGAGATAAAGACCGTAACTCATCTTCCCAATTGCAATTAGAGTTTTCTTGCTTAGAACACGGGTAGAAATGCTTGATTGACGGCCAAACGCGATTAAGAGTGCGGTGCCAGCGACTGGAAGTAAAGTCATAAATCCTGGATGGCGTGTGTTCTCATCAGCAAAAATTATTGCAAAGATGATCATCGATAAACCAAGATTGGCAGCACATTTTTGCAACTTTGGATTTGCTTCTAGAGAAGGCCTGTCACTCACGCGATAGAGCGCAACGATGGCGCCAGCCATTAACTCCCACGCGCGATAAGGCAGTAAGAAAAAAGCACCTGTGCTTGAAGTTCCGAGTCTGGTGATTGCGCTGAGGAAACTAACGATAAAAATTGCGCTTGCAATTCGAGTGAGGACCGATTTACCCATCCGAATTTTTTTCGAGACGAAAAGCAAAGGAAATATCAAGTAGAACTGTTCTTCGACAGCCAAACTCCATGTGTGCATCATCGGGCTTGTCTCAAGTGATTGGTCCCAATAGCCGGAGTTCTGCCAGAGATAAAAATTTTGTAAAAATATCTGTGTCGAAGTGAAACTTGTGAAGAATGGTCGCAGCTGAGACGGGGTCATTATCAAAAAAGCGGCAATTGCTGTAAGGACTGAAACAATTGCAATGGCAGGAAACAATCGGCGGACACGTCGGTGGTAAAAGTCTCGCAGTAGGGATGCGCCAGTTTTTTCACTTGAGGCAAGTTGCGCCGTAATTAGATATCCCGAAATTACAAAAAAGACATCAACACCAAAAAAGCCACCAGAAAATGCATTAATGCCTGCATGAAAAAGCAAAACAGGAACAATTGCAATCGCACGGAGGCCGTCAACTTCGGGTCGGTAACCAGTCGCAGAATCGGATTGAGACATTGATCTAAAAGATTAGTTGAACAAGTGACATGCTGGGGACTGTAAAGTTAAGAGATGACGCGCAAGCCCTATAGTCCAGTTGGGTTTCTTGAGCGGTTTGTGGCGCTTCAGGTGCGCGCGGCAAGTTTAATTTTTGGTGCTGCCGTGTTGGGTGTTGTGCTTGCAACTTTCGGCGATTACTACGTACACAACAATTTCACCGAGTTAATTAGCGAGATTGCAATCAGCAGTTTCTTCTTGCTTGTCGGTCTCGAACTGCGGCGCGAATTCGCCAGCGGCACCTTGTCGGGTTCGACATTAAAAGTTGCGCTCGCGGCAACTGTTGGCGGCATGGCGGTGCCAGCTCTAATTTTTGTTTCGTATGCACCTGAGGCCGCGCGCAACGGCTGGGTCGCTGTCGTCGCGACGGATATTGCGCTCGCATCAGCAGTTACGGCACTCGGCGGGTTTCGTCGCGAGTTGCGCGTGCTGTTGCTAGCTGTCGCTGTGCTCGATGATCTGGGTGGAGTCTTGGCTTTGGCGACCACTGGTAAGAGCCCAAAACTTTTATTCATCGCCGCGGTTGTGGTTGTGGTTGCGTTATTTGCGTGGTCGATTCGTAAATTCAATTTCGGTGTCCTGTACACGTTGGCTACAACAGCACTTGTTGTGTGGCTGATGTTGCAAGCAGGAATGCATCCGTCACTTGGTGCGTTTGCAGTCGGTTTCGTTGTGCCACACTTTGACCCTGACAATCCGTCGGTGGCCGAACGAACCGAGGAAGCGATACATCCGTATGTTGCTGCGATTTTCTTGCCAGCGTTTGTGTTTTTGCACACGCTGATACCGGTGCGAATACCTGACGGTGCGCCAGCAAACTTAATTGTGATCACGATCGTTGCAATCGTGATCGGAAAAACTATCGGTATCGGCGGGGTGCTCGTGGTGACACGTAAAATGTCCAAGATTTCGGTTTTTGAAGCGCTCGCGGTTGGTTTTGCTGCGGCTGCTGCATTGACAGTTGCATTAATTGGTGTCGATGCGACACTTAAAGATTCGATTTATGAAGATGTCGTCGGGCTCGGCATTCTTGGTGCAACTGCAATCGCTGTCGTGCTCGGCATCGTGGCGGGACGCCTCGCCAAAGCCGAGCACCGCGAACTAACTTAAGCGCAATGAAAATTTTGGTGATTGCGGCGCATCCTGATGATGTTGATTTTGGTGCGGGTGGCACGATTGCTACTTGGATCGCAGAGGGCAACGAAGTTGTTTATTGTCTCGTGACCGACGGTCAGGCTGGTGGCTCTGACAACACGGTGACGCGCGAGCAAGTCGCAGCAATTCGTCGGCAAGAGCAAACAGCGGCAGCGAACATGCTCGGGGTTACAGAATTGCATTGGCTCGGGTTTCCAGATGGTGCGCTTGTCGCCGACATGAATTTGCGCCGCGAAATCAGTGCCGTAATACGTATTGTAAAACCAGATCGTGTGCTGACTCAATCAGCAGAGCGAAACTATTCACGAATTTATGCGAGTCACCCTGATCACTTGGCAACTGGCGAGGCAACGATTTGTGCCATTTATCCTGACGCGCGAAACGAATTTGCGTTTCCTGAGTTGCTCAACGAGCGAGGGCTCAAACCGCATGCCGTGCCTGAAACTTGGATCATGGCCAGCCCAAATCCAAAACACTTCGTTGACACGACAGACGTTTTAGATAGAAAGATCGCAGCATTGTTGTGCCATCACAGTCAGCACACTGATCCTGCAGGTTTGCCGGCACGGATGCGCGGTTGGGGAGAAATGATTGCGCAGGCGGGTGGCTTGCCAGCGGGTCGAACTGCCGAGGCGTTTTTGGTTGTCGACACAAAGTAAGGCGGGCTTCGGGCTTTTGTAACGGCTGGTGAATCAATTCAAAAACCCAATACACTTAAAGTTTCATTCGCTGAGAGGTTCGCCAGAAGTTTTCAGAGTTTGGGCGTTTAGCTCAGTTGGCTAGAGCATCTCCCTTACAAGGAGAGGGTCGGGGGTTCAAGTCCCTCAACGCCCACCAGGGCCTATCGCGAGGGCGATCGGTTTAGTTGCGCGAGGCGTACCCAAAGGCGAGTGACGTCGCCACCGCTCGCAATTGGGGCGTGCGAACGTGACCTGCCTGTCGAAGCGTTTTCGTAGCAATTTCAGCAGGAAGTTCATATCGCTTTTAAAAAGTATTCGCTATTGTGAGGTTATGACCCTCACATCTTCCCGCCATGTTCGCCGTGTGCTCGTTATCGCCGCTCTTTCGGTGGCCCTCACACCAGTAGCCGCCGAAGCGAAGGTGAAGAACGGTGCCAAGTGTTCCAAGGTGGGGCAGATGTCCACCAT
>JAQCDY010000006.1 GCA_027729785.1 Actinomycetota bacterium
CGAACCCCCGGCCTCCAGGACCACAACCTGGCGCTCTAACCAACTGAGCTACGCCCACCACGAACAATTAAGTGTGCCACATATATGCGGTCGCCCCAACGCACATTTGTGATTCGCGCGTGAATTAAATCTTGCCGAACCCAATGAATCCTTGAGTTTGCGAGTTCTGTTGAGTTGATGACCACGTCTATAATGGTGCCAACTTAGTACTGGAGTTGATAACCATGACAGCGATGGATTCCACGCTGTTTTCACCACTTGCACAACGTGCAAGGGAGATAACAACCCGAGAGCTCGCGTTGTACGCCGAGCGCACAAAAGGCTCTCAGCGCGCCGTCGAGCGGGCTCGCAAGAGTTTGCCCCTGGGCGTACCGTCGAATTTCCAGTCGTATGACCCGTATCCAATCGTCATTGCATCGGCCGGCAGTTCGTGGATGCAGGACGTCGACGGCAATCGCTATACCGATTTTGACATGGGTTTTGGCGCGCTGTTTTCGGGCCATGTGCACCCACTCGTGCGCGCAGCAATCGACAAGCAATTGGATATCGGCACGCTATTTGTGTCGCCTTGTGAAGACAATGCCGAGGTCGCCGAGATGCTCGCCGAGCGCTACGGATTACCGCTTTGGCGCTTCACCAACTCGGGCACTGAAGCGACGATGGACGCGATTCGCGTCGCACGCGCCGCAACTGGCCGCGACAAAATCGTCAAAGTTGAAGGTGGTTATCACGGTCATCACGACGAAGTGATGATTTCGATGAAACCGCCAATCGCGGTTGCCGGCCCCGCGCGAAGGCCTTTTTCGGTGCCGTCAAGTGCTGGCATCACCGCCGACACAATCAAAACGACACTGGTCGTGCCATACAACGACCCTGAGGCGCTTGAAGATGTTTTGCGTGCTGGAGATGTGGCGTGTTTCATCGTTGAGCCAGTTATGCAAAACATCGGCATCTGCATGCCGTTGCCTGGTTATTTGCAAGCAGTTCGCGAAATCACTCAGCGCTACGGTACGTTGTTGATTTTCGACGAAGTAAAAACGGGCATCACATCTGGCTGGGGCGGAGCAACTGGTGTGCTCGGCGTAACTCCAGACCTGGTTGCACTCGCCAAATCAATTGGCGGCGGTTTACCGCTTGGTGCTTTTGGTGGCAAGCGAGAATATATGGACACGATCACTAATGGCAAAGTGTTGCACCTCGGCACGTACAACGGCAACCCATTGTGCATGGCTGCCGCGAAAGCTGTGTTGCGCCAAGTTTGCACACATGAAGCCACGCAAAAAGCGATTAATTTAAACACGAAACTTGTAGACGCCTGCACGGATGTGATCGATCGCGCCGGCATCGACGCGCACGTCGTGCAATTCGGCGCCAAAGGTTGCGTCACTTGGTCGCGCGAACCGATTCAAAATTATCGTGACTACAAAGCCACCGATTTTGATCTGGCGTTCGCGCAGTGGATGCACGGCATCAATCGTGGAGCGCTTCTTCCACCAGGTCTCGACGACCAGTGGTTGATTTCAATTCTGCATGGTGAATCTGAGACGCTGAATTACGCAAATGTTTTTCAAGAATTTGTCGACGAACTTCTCATCTAAAAAATAATTTCATCGCCCAAATTTGAATAGCGCTTGACTCGTGACAGCAGGCGACCATCTTTAAGGCGTCTTAAAGCCAGGCTGAAAGGCTTATGCCATATAGGGTTTAAGATGCTTGACCGAACATCTGTTCGTGTGTAGGGTTGCCTGCAACACCCATTACCTAGGGTGCCAATTTCTAAACATAATCAAATTTCCCCCAAAACAGCGATTTATTTCAACCAAATGAAAGGCAACACAAAATGAGTACTGAAAAAGACAAAGCCCTCGAGGTAGCCCTTGGGGCAATTGATAAGCAGTTCGGCAAAGGTTCGATCATGCGCATGGGCGATAAGCAAGGTCTTGAGATTGAGTTCATTCCAACAGGTGCTCTTCCGCTTGACATCGCTCTCGGCATCGGCGGCGTTCCACGCGGTCGCATCGTTGAAATCTTCGGCCCAGAATCGTCGGGCAAATCAACTCTGGCGATGCACATCGTGGCCGAGGCCCAACGCAACGGTGGCATCTGTGCCTATGTCGATGCAGAACACGCAATGGATCCTATTTATGCCAAGGCAATCGGTGTCGATACCGACAACTTGTTGATTTCACAGCCAGACACGGGTGAGCAAGCGCTCGAAATTGTCGACATGTTGGTGCGTTCAGGTGCGCTTGACGTTGTCGTCATCGACTCGGTTGCCGCGCTCACACCACGAGCCGAAATTGAAGGCGAAATGGGCGACAGCCACATGGGTTTGCAGGCTCGCTTAATGAGCCAAGCAATGCGCAAACTCACAGCTAACTTGCACAAGTCAAACACCGTGGCTGTGTTCATCAACCAGTTGCGCGAAAAAATCGGCGTAATGTTCGGCTCACCAGAAACAACACCTGGTGGTCGTGCGCTCAAGTTTTATTCGTCGGTACGCCTCGACATTCGTCGTATTGAAACAATCAAAGATGGCGTCGAGGTCGTGGGTTCGCGCACTCGTGTGAAAGTCGTCAAAAACAAAGTTTCGCCGCCGTTTAAGCAAGCCGAGTTCGACATCATGTACGGCAAGGGCATAAGCCGCGAAGGCGCCGTGCTTGACATGGCAGTCGAGATGGGCATCGCCAAAAAATCCGGCGCATGGTATACATATGACGGCGAACAACTCGGTCAAGGTCGTGAAAACGCCAAACTATTCTTGGCAGAAAACACCGAAGTGATGGTGCAAATGGCCGATCGCGTTCGTCAGCAATCGATGCCGGTTGTCGAAACACCAACTACCCAAGCCGCCGAAGCAAAATCAGTGCCGGCAAAGCCCGCTGCTGAAAAGACGCCAAAGAAAGCTTTCACGGCCAAAGACGACGAGCCAATCGAACTCTAGTTTTGCTACCGCCATTGAGGCAGGTGGGTCGCAATTGGCCCACCTGCCGCAATGAAATCACGGCGTTAATCACGGCGTTAATCACGGCGTTAATCTCGCCGTTAAAATAGCTAGGTCGTGACTCGCAACTATTTCGTTCGCACTTTTGGGTGCCAAATGAACGAACATGATTCTGAGCGCATCTCGGGGTTGCTTGAATCAGACGGCATGGTCAATGTCGACAGTGTCGCAAGCGCCGATGTCGTGGTCATCAACACTTGCTGCATTCGTGAGAACGCCGACGACAAGTTCTACGGCACACTCAGCCAGTTGAAGAACTGGAAGACAGAAAAAGATGATCGTCAGATTCTCGTTGCCGGATGCCTGGCCCAAAAAGATCGTGAGTCGATTCGTCAGCGAGCACCGTATGTCGATGTCGTCATCGGCACGCATAACGTGCATCGCGCAGCCGAGTTACTCGAGCAAACTCGTTACGGCCGACCAGTCACCGAGATTCTTGAAGAAGCGGTGCTCGACGACCACACGATGTTTCCGAGCGCACTGCCAATGCGTCGGGAAGTTTCGTATAACGCGTGGGTGACGATTCAGATTGGTTGCGACAACACTTGCGCTTACTGCATCGTGCCGGCCGTGCGTGGCAAAGAAATCTCTCGCCCTAGCGCAGAAATTTTGGCAGAAGTTGAGTCGCTCGTGCGAAGTGGTGTCACGCAAATTTCGTTGATTGGCCAAAATGTCAACAGTTACGGTCGCGATCTGGCGCTGTCAGCGCGAGCAGCGGGCGACAGCACGGTCAAACCTAAACCACAATTCGCCGAACTGTTGCGCAGGGTCGGTGCGATACCAGGCGTCTCTCGGGTGCGTTTTGTTAGCCCACATCCCAAAGACATGCGCGAAGACACTTTGCTGGCAATGGCCGAGACATCAACTGTTGTCGAACATTTGCATTACCCGATGCAGTCGGGCTCAGACAAGGTGCTCGCGCTGATGCACCGTGGCTACACGGCGGAGCGCTACTTGAATCGTCTCGCCCAAGCCCGACATATGATCAGCGATCTAGCGGTCACGACCGATGTGATCGTCGGTTTTCCGGGCGAAACCGAAGAAGATTTCTTGCAGACCGTCGAAGCTTGTGCCGAGGCCTGCTTCGACTCGGCTTTCTCATTTATTTTTTCACCGCGTCCTGGCACAACGGCGGCGCAGATGACCGACCAATTTATTGATCCGGCTGTGGCGGTCGAACGATACGAACGATTGAAAGTTGTACTTGACCATTCGGCTGTCATAAAACATCGCGAGCGCATTGGTCGAATCGAAGAAGTTGTCGTCGAGGGCATGAGCAAAAAAAATCCACAACTAACAACTGGTCGCACTCGGCAAAATAAGATTTTGCACTTCAGTTCGCCCGAGAGTCTGCGTGTCGGCACCTATGCCAAAGTCGAAGTGACAGACGCGGCACGATTTCACTTGTCAGGAAGATTGATCGAGGTGGGTGAAGCACCAAAACACAAGTTGCGACTCGCCGTGTCGAGTGCGAACTAAGTTCAGCGCCAAGTAATTCGATCATGAACGATCTCATCCGTAAACCGGTCGTAATCGTCGGCCCAACCGCGAGTGGCAAGTCGTCGGTCGCAATGGCAGTCGCTCAGGCTGAGACAACGACATCTAGCCCCGTGCACATCGTCGCAGTCGATGCGATGCAGGTGTATCGCGACATGAACATCGGCACCGCCAAGCCGACCGAACAAGATCAGGCTCTCGTGGCTCATCACTGCATCGATATCGTCGACAGTCACGAGCGATTTACCGTCGCCGAATTCAAAAAGAGTGCGACAGATGCGCTTGAACAAATCCATAAACTGAGCGGACGGGCACTATTGGTGGCCGGCACGGGGCTCTACCTGACAGCAGTCATCGACGACTTGGTTTTACCCGGAGAATTTCTTGAAATTCGTGCAACACTCGAATCAGAAGAAAATACGCAGGTTTTATTCGAACGCCTCACAGAACTTGATTCAATTGCCGCCGAAAAAATGGAGCGCTCGAATCGAAGACGAATAATTCGAGCACTTGAAGTCTGCATCGGCAGTGGGCGACCGTTCAGCAGTTTTGGTCCGGGCACGAGTGCCTATCCCGAAAATGGCGTGATTCAAATCGGCTTGCGATGGAGTCGTGATCGACTTGCGCAACGCGTCGCGGATCGGGTCTATGCGATGATCGATGCCGGGCTGGTTGCCGAGGTCACTGCGCTGCGCAATTCGAAGCAGGGTCTTTCGCGCACGGCGGCGCAGGCGCTTGGCTACAAAGAACTCTTGCAACATTTAGACGGCAAAATGAGTCTCGACGAGGCCGTGGCTGAAACGATCACTCACACCCGTCAATTCGCGGTTCGCCAAGAACGGTGGTTCAGACGAGATCCGCGCATCAAGTGGGTTTCAATCAGCGAAGACCCTGTGACCGAAATTGTGCCGATAATCGCCAAGCATTTACGCTAGACAGAAATCATCATGCAAGTTGTCGTCACCAAACATCACGGTCTAGGAAACGATTTTTTGGTTCTCGACACGTCACAAATAAGTCGCGAAAATTCGGCAGCTTTACAAAAAATCGACTGGTCAGAAATCGCCCGACAATGGTGTGATCGCACGCATGGGCTCGGCGCCGATGGACTGCTGTTGATGTCGCGAGTCGCAGAATTCAAGTTGTGGATGCAATTGTTCAATCAAGATGGCTCGCGCGCAGAAATGAGCGGCAACGGCATTCGATGTCTGGCGCAAGCGGCTTTTGATGCAGATGGTCACGAGACTGCAGTGAGTTACACGGTGACAACAGATGAAGGCGACCGGGTTGTAGATGTTGAGCCCGTTTCGCAAGACGAAGTGAGAGCCAGTGTTGACATGGGGCCCATCAAAAAAATTGACGAACCAAAAAACTGGTCAGATATTGGCAGCGACCCGAATCGCCCCGTGATGCACATCTCGGTCGGCAATCCGCATGCGGTTGTGGGCGTTGAAGATGTGAGTCTCGTCGATTTGTTGGAAATCGGTCGCAAGATTCCGCAAGTTAATCTTGAAATCGTCGAACCTGGTCCTGAGAGCCACGCCATAACCATGCGCGTACACGAACGTGGTGCGGGCATCACCCAGGCCTGTGGCACGGGGGCGTGTGCCAGCGCGTGGGCGGCGAGCAAGTGGGGTTTAGTGCCGGCGTCGGTGCGAGAAGTGCTCGTTCATCAACCAGGCGGAGATGCAACCGTGCGGCTTAATCACCCTCAGACTGGTCATGTGACTCTCGTCGGCCCGGCAAACTTTTCTTCGCGTCACAATCTTGAGTTAGTTCTGTGAGCCTGTTGTGAACACGCCATATCAAGAGGCACTCGGCTCGACGCTCATCTCGCGCGGCATTCGTGAGCGAATAATTTTGGTCGCCGTGATGATGCCAGGTCGCACCGACGACGAAACCCAAGAGTCGCTAGATGAACTTGCACAGTTGATCGATACAGCCGGGGCAGATGAAGTGGCGCGAATTACTCAGCGACGCGACGCGCCCGACAGTGCCTATTACATTGGCAAAGGCAAAGTTGAAGAACTCAAAGAACTTTGTTTGGCCCTTGACTCAGACACCGTTGTGTTTGACAATGAACTTTCACCCGGTCAGCAATTTAATTTAGAAAAACTTCTCGGTCGTACGGCTCTGGATCGCACGGCGGTGATTCTCGACATCTTCGCGCAAAACGCTCACACCCTCGAAGGTAAGGCACAAGTCGAGTTGGCGCTATTGCGCTATCGATTGCCACGAATTCGCCGTGGCGCCAAAGCTGGTCTCTCGCAACAGGCGGGTGGCATCGGCGCACGAGGTCCTGGTGAAACCAAACTTGAAGTCGATCGTCGGCGCATCGGTGAGCGAATCAGTCGACTCGATCGCGAACTTGACAATCTGCAAAAAAATCGTCAAGAGCAACGCAAAAGCCGCGAGCGCAGTGGTCTGGGCTCGGTCGCAATCGTTGGCTATACAAACGCCGGCAAATCTTCGATACTCAATCGCTTGACGAGTGCCGGAGTTTTGGTTGAGAACCGTTTGTTTGCGACACTCGATCCGACAACTCGCCGACTCGCGTTGCCAGGTGGTGAGCCAGTTCTGCTTTCTGACACTGTTGGTTTCGTTCGCCGCTTGCCGCACGGACTAATTGAAGCGTTCAAGAGCACTCTCGAAGTTGCCGTGACCAGCGATTTGTTGTTGCATGTCGTCGACGCTTCTGCGGTCGATCCAAACGGGCAGATAGCTGCAGTGCGTGAGGTGCTCGCAGAAATCGGTGCCGACAAGGTGCCCGAGTTACTGGTTATTAACAAAGCCGATCTGAATCCCGATGAGGCGAAGCGACTCGTTTATGAAAACCATGGTGCTGTCGCATTTTCGGCAATGACCGGCGAAGGTATCGCCGACCTATTGCTGGCGATTGGCGACCGAATGCGAGCGCTGACCACGGTGATTGAATTGCTAATACCGTATGATCGGGGCGACATTGTCGCCACAGTGCACCGAGAGGGCGAAGTCGTGTCGACATCTAATGAAGAAAATGCAATGCGCATTCGGGCGCGGCTTGCCGATGCCAGCGCTGGGCGTTTGAGCGAGTTCGTGGTCGCGCAATGACCCAAGGTTTCGTTCCACCGCCGTATCCCTACGACCGCTTAGATAAATTCAAATCAATTGCTGACAAACACGAAGGCGGTTTGGTCGACCTTTCGATCGGCACGCCATGCGATCCACCGGCACCAGCAATTGTCGCTGCGTTGTCGGCGTCCAACAGCGAGCGTGGCTACCCGCCAAGCATAGGTACTGAGGCGTTGCGTAACGCTGCCCAAGCCTGGATGCAACGCAAGTTTGCGATAACTGCGCCGACCTCGCAGATCGCGGCGTGTATCGGCAGCAAAGAATTCGTTGCGACAACACCGCAATACATGAAACTTCGTAGCCCAGATCGCGACACGGTGTTGTTTCCTGCGGTTTCGTATCCAACCTATGAGATGGGTGCGATTTTGGCGGGGTGTCGAGCAGTCGCCGTGCCGATGACACCGTCCGGCGGTCTGGATGTCGACAAAATTTCGGCAAGTGACATCAAACGCGCGCTAATGATCTGGACCAACTCGCCAAATAATCCGACGGGGGCACTTGATGATTTGCAAGCAGTCGCTAATTGGGGAAGAAAAAACAGCGTGCCAGTTTTCAGCGATGAGTGTTATGTCGAGTTCACATGGTCGCGCAAACCCGAGTCGATTTTGCAGCATGGTCTTGACGGAGTAGTCGCACTGCACTCGTTGTCTAAGCGATCGAACTTGGCTGGTGTGCGAGTTGGTTTTTATAGTGGTGACAAAGAGATCGTGAATTACCTCAAAGAAGTTCGCAAACATGTCGGCATGCTCGTGCCTGGTCCGACTCAGGCGGCGGCTGTTGTCGCTTTGAACGACGACGATCATGTTGTCGCACAACGCGAAATTTATTTGCACCGGCTCGAATCTCTCGCCACAGTTTTGTCAAAGTGGTCGGGGTTCACGATTGAACTGCCTCGCGGTGGGTTTTATTTGTGGTTCGACGCCAAAGATGGCTGGGTATTTGCCGAGCAACTTGCAAGTCAAGGTGGTGCGCTTGTCAGCCCCGGTGACTTTTACGGTGCGGGCGGGGCGAACAATGTCAGGGTCGCTGTCGTGCAGCCTGACGACAAGATTGCTTTGGTCACTGCGAGGTTGGCAAAAAAGTAGAATAAGTTATGGCCAATAACAAAAAATTTTTAGGAGTCCTCGGCTTTACGGCTGTGCTGTTGTCGAGTTGTGGATTTAGTCTTGGCGAAAAAAATACTTGGGATGTCACCCAGCCAATTGAGACGGGCGTGACGGTCGAAGCCACCGGTGCCGTCAAAGTTGTTCCCGATGGCGTGCAGTTCAATTTCTCTGTTTTTGCAATTGGCACGACATCTAAAGCAGCCATTGAGCGCGCAAACGTGTTGGCGAATCAAGCTCGTGAAGCGCTCGACAACTCAAAAATCGATAAAAAAGATTTCGCTACGCAAAATATCAGCGTGTATCCGGAGTATTCGTATTCGCAAGACGGCAAACAGACGCTGCTTGGTTTTCGTGCAACGCAGTCATTTGCGGTGACGCTGCGCGACACCGACAAAGCCGGCGAAACAGTCGACGAAGTGGTGTTGATGGTCGGCACCGATTTCACGATTGACACGCTCTCACCAATCTTGCTCGACTCTAAAGATGCAACCGCTCAGGCTCGCGAAAATGCAATCAAGTTGGCCAAGAAGAAAGCAGAAGATTACGCTGGACTACTTGACGTCAAACTTGGCGCGGTCATCTCGGTGCGAGAGTTCGCGACATCAAACGCAATTCCACAGCAGTGGTTGCGCGCAGACATGGTGGCAGACGAGTCGGTCAAGACTGTTATTGATCTCGGCACGCAAGAAGTATCGGTGACCATTGAAGCTCGCTGGGCTCTGACAAGCGGCAATTAGCTGGCTGGCTGATCAATTAAATCGAGTTGCATCACGGTGTGGTGCAGACCCAAAAAGACTGTGTCGCGAATTTTTGTCCAGTTTTTGGTTTTGTACCATTTCTCTGCGTGTTCGGTATATAAAAACAGTTTCGCGTAGCCCAGTTCGCGGGCTCGGCTCACCGCTGTTTGAACGAGCGACGAACCGATAGTCGATTTTCTGGCCTCGGGACTGACGAAAACCGCGGCGAGCCACGGGCCTGGCTCCGGTGCATCCGGCAATTCATCATCGTCGACCAGTGTCGCCACACCGAGCAGTTGGTCATCATCAGAAATTGCGGCGAAAATTTCAAGCAGTCGTTTTGGTTTGGTGGCCGCAAGGGCGAATTGTTCCAAATACGTCTGTACGGTGTCGCTAGGAAACTCGTGTTGCCATGCCGCAAACGACCATTCGGCAGCCTGTTGCCAGTGATCTGGATGCTCAGCCAGCGCCACAACTTTGAATGAAATCATAAATTTATTCTAAGGTTTGATTGATGGGCGATATCTCTTCTCATAAAGGGATAAGCGCCGACTATTTGTCGTCGGCTATCGCGCACATCTCGGGCGCCTCAAATTTGCGAATCGAATCAATTTCGGCGATCGGCACAGGTCAGATGGCCGAAAGTTACCGAGTTAAGTTTACCCGCGATTCAGCCTCAAAAATAGAAAGTGTCGTCGTCAAGGTGCCGTCGCAAAACGAAAATAGTCGCGGCGCATCACGCGCAACTCGGTGTTATGAACTTGAGACTAGTTTTTACGCGAACCTGCGTGAGCAAGTCGATGTTGACACACCGCGGTGTTTTCATGTTTGGTATGACGCGCCAACCGACGACTTTGTGCTCGTGCTTGAAGACATTGTCGGCTCTACTCAAGGCGATCAGATTTCTGGGGCGACAATCGAGCAAGCCGAGGCATCAATCGCTCAACTAGTCAAGTTGCATTCACCGTTATGGGGGTCGTCAAAGATAAATGAAGTGAATTGGCTGCCCAAACACTCGGTCAATACCGCGATCGGCACCAGTCAACTTTTGCAGGCGATGTTTCCGAGTTTTGCCGACCGTTTTTCTGATTTAGTCGATCCTGAGATTCTTTCTCTCGGTGCGCGACTTGTATCAAATATCGAGCGCTATTACGCGGCGTTTCCGAGTGTGCTGACGATTGCACACCGCGATTTTCGGTTGGACAATTTGTTGTTCACGCATAGTGTCAACGACGTCATCGTCAAAGTTGTCGACTGGCAGACCGTCGGGGCGATGCCTGGGGCCAGCGACTTGGGGTACTTCATCGGTGCAAGCTTTACAGTCGAGGACCGACGCAACTACGAGCAGAATTTGGTGAAAAGTTATTGCCGAGATCTCAATGCTCGACAGATCGGTGTGTCGTTCAATGACATCTGGGCTCAATACCGTCTGTTTGGCACCTCTGGCTACATAATGACTATCGTCGCATCGGTGCTTGTTAAACAAACTGATCGGGGTGATGCGATGTTCGCCGCGATGGCCAATCGCCATGGGCAACAAATGATCGACATGGAAACTGAAAAACTCTTCGTCTAGAAAGGTGAGCAAATAGGCATGGCAAAATTCACCGCACTTGACGAAAGATTCGCTCATCAGATACCTGAGCCATTCCCGAATGTTGTGCACTATCACCAAGACTGGCGCGAAAGTTTGTTTTTCATCATGCACCAGCGCGATGAACCTGGTGATGTATTGATTTTGACGCTTGCGCATTTCGCGGCTCGCCAAGAAATGGATTCATTGCAACTTGGGCGTGTTGGAGATTCGTCGATCATGGCTCGACATCTGCGTAAAGTTGATGGCGATCAAGATGATTTTCGCGTCGGGCCAATCACAATTGATATAGCCGAACCACTCAAGAAGATTCGCCTTGTAGCTGCGCCAAGCGACCAAACTCCGGTGAGTTTTGACATCACATTTGCCGCGCGCACAGCGCCATATCAATTGCGCCGCGGCACGATGAAAGCCAAGCATGAAATTATTTGGGATCAGTCGCACATGTTTCAAAGTGGCACTTACAACGGTTCGTACACGCATAAAGGCAAGACATTTCGAATAGATAATTGGTGGGGTCAGCGTGATCACTCGTGGGGCGTTAGGTCGCATGCACGCTGCCCGTTATGGATGTGGATGCCGATTCAACTCGAAGAGGGCATGCTCAGCGTCTGGCATTGGGAGTACCCGAATGGTGCCCGCGTTTACACTGATGGCTGTTTCGCTCCGGCTGATGGCAGTGAGCCAATACCGGTGATCGACTTTCAACATGATCTGCACTGGCTCAATAATTCTGGCCAACCAATTTCTTACGAAAAGTTCGGGGATGACGTAACAGGATTAGGCGGAACAGTTGCCTTCACTTTGCAGGGTGGTCGCAAGATTTCAGTCGAAGCGTCTGGCCGTTGGGCTCAGCGTTACAGCGCGATCGCCAATCGTGCCGACAATGTTCTGGGTGGCGGATTGAGCGAAATGCAGGTCAAAACTTCAGACGGCGCAACTGGTACCGCGATCTTTGAAATCACCGGCCAGCATCACTACAAATACTTTCCGGTTGCTCGTGGCGCCAACTTTCCGCCCGACGGCAATTAACCCGCTTAAGACCTAATAGATGCGTTGCCTTTTTCGATCGGCTCTGCGATCGTCGAGCCATAACTCGCACTCTCTACGGACGTATCTCGTAAAACGCGTTGATCGCGTGATCAACATCAAGTTTGCGAAATCGCGTAAAGCCCGCAGATTTTGCCATTTGCTCGGCGGTGTTTGCTGAAAGTCCAAGGGTGCCTATTCCAGCGCCATTTGGTGCAGACATCGATGAAGACAAGCAAACCATCAGACTTACCCCATACAACAGTGCCGCCATCGGGTTCTGAGTCGCATTCATCGTAAATGTGTCATGAGCCTTGATATCAACCAGTAGCCAGGTGCCGTTGTCAGATATCGCACTGCGAATCGCCTGCATCATTTGCAATGGATGTGTCATGTCGTGGATGCAATCGAATGTTGTGACCAAGTCAACGCTGTTGTTCGTCGGTATTGGCTGGTCGCGAGGATCGGCGAAAGAAACATTGGTGAGTTTCGAGCGGTCCAGTCGCTCGGCCGCACGGGCAAGGGCATATTTACTGATTTCATAACCGGTGAAGTTGCTTTTCGAAAACGCCTTGCCCATCAACAACAGCGCACCACCAGTACCGCAACCAACGTCGGCTATTTTTGCGCCTTTAGTGAGAACATCGACGACTCCATCCAGTTTTGGCAGAACTTTGGATAGCAAATTCGCATTGGTCCACGGTTCAAAATTGCGCTCCATGCCGATCGCACCCTCTACGCCGCGACTGTCGTAATTTTGACCGATGCCAGTGCGAAAACTTTCCGGCAAGTCGTCAAGAAGCTGCATGGTTTGTCGCAGGCTGTGAAACATTCCAAGACCAAAAGCCGGATGATCCTCAGACGCAAGGACGACCATCTGCTCAGGAGACAAAAAGAATTTGTCGTCTTGAACTGTCGGGGGATCAGACGGTTCGTTTTCGGTTGAGATCAATTTCGCAGCCGCTTGGTTATATGCCCACTCGCGAACCCATCGCTCATTGAGCTGAGTCAGATGTGCAAGTTGCATTGTTGTCAGCGGCGCCGTTGCGCTGGCCATGGCGCGGTACAGACCCAGGCGATCTCCGAGATGCACCAAAGCCGAAGTGAATGCACCTTCAAGTTTGGTGAAGAGTATGAACTGAAAAAGTTGTAATTTACTTGGGTCAATGTCCGCCACTACCAAACACTAATGACTGTTAATCAGACCTATCAACTTGCGTCTGATTTGTGAGACGTAGTTTTAGAGTCGGCGCAAAACGGTGACGAGTTTGCCGTAGATCACGACTTCGTCGCTGTCGAACACCATTGGCTTCATCGACGAATTAGATGGCGTCAAAGTGATGCGGTTGCCGCTGCGCGAAAATGTTTTGATCGTCGCTTCGTCACCAGAAATACCCGCGATCACAACATCGCCGTTGGTGGCGGTCGACTGTGAGTTGCAGACAACAAAGTCACCGTTCAAAATGCCGGCGTCAATCATCGACTCGCCACGCACGCGCAACATGAATAGTTCGCCGTCGCCAGTGAAGTCCATTGGCAATGGCACGAGTTCTTCGACATTTTCTTGGGCCAAAACATTGACGCCAGCGGCGACATCGCCAACCAGTGGCACATGTTTCGTGGGGCGGTGCTCCATGGCGACACCACTTGAGGCTTCGTAGCGCACTTCGATCGCGCGGGGCTTTGTCGGGTCGCGGCGCAAGTATCCAAGTTTTTGAAGCGCGGCCAAGTGGTTGTGCACTGTGGCTGACGAACTCAGACCGACTGCTTCACCGATCTCACGCACCGATGGTGGGTAACCCCGTTCACGCATATTGGCGACGATGAAGTCAAGGATGCCTCGCTGGCGCTCGGTAAGTGTGCTGGCTTTGGCTCGGGCGGCCGAGATTGGGGTCGGGTCTGTGTTTGGGCTCATATCCATAGCGTACGCCCGTTCGCCCCCAAAGTCAAACACCTGTTCGGAGAACAAATGTTCGTTTTATGGTTGTACTACGAACACCCGTTCGCTATGGTGAAAGCAGGCGAAATTAGCCCCAAAAACCACCCCGAAAGAGGCACCGATATGGCAATAGCAATCAATAACTTCCCGATATCAGCAGTTAGCCATCGCAACATGGCACCGGTTTACCGTCGACGCCGAGCGGTGGTTTCACTGGCTTTGGCTGTTTTGGCCGTAACCGTGAGTTTTGCGATGCTCGATGGCTCGGCGACAGCCGACAGGCCGACCGCCGAAAAATTGGCTACGCCAAAATTCGTTATCGCTGAATCTGGCGACACATTGTGGGCGATCGCGCAACGCATCGCGCCGTCTAGCAACATCACCCAAGTGGTTGACCAGTTGGTTCTAATGAATGGCGACCAGATCACACCGGGGCAACTCGTTCGCATTCCATAACCCAGCGTTTCTTTCAAACCGAAGCCTGTTTTTATAAAGTGGTTAATCTTGTTTGGGTGAGATGCGTTAGTTGTCAATGTGAAGACACCAAGGTAATTGACTCGCGCGTCTCAGAAGAGGGCAGTTCAATCCGCCGCCGCCGTTCGTGTTTGAAGTGCGGCTACCGGTTTACGACCTATGAGCGTCTCGAAGAAGTGCCTCTGTACGTTGTCAAACGAACCGGCGACAAAGAACTATTCGATCGGGCAAAAATTATTCGTGGCTTGCAATCGGCGGCCAAAGGTCGACCAGTCGAAGACTCGGTTCTAATCGAAATTGCCGAGCGGGTCGAAGACGATATGCGACTAACGGGTGATGATGTGACGAGCAATCAAGTCGGCCACGCAGTGCTCAGTTTGCTGCGCAGCATCGATGAGGTAACTTACATGCGTTTTGCCAGCGTCTATAAAAACTTCGATGCCGCCGCAGACTTCAAGCGTGAACTCGCGCTACTCGAAAAAGAATTACGCAAATAGTTCGTTTTTGCAGATCCAGATTTGTTGTAAATCTAGGTTTGACGCAAGTAGCGAATAAACATATAACCGTCCTCTTCTAAAATATGTGCGACTTCGTAGTCGCTGTGCAACGGTGGTGCACCATTGGCGAGTCGCGGACTGTCAGCGCCCGTGACCATTGGGCTGATCGTCAAATTGATTTCATCCACAAGATTGGCAGCGAACATCGACGCGTTAAGTAGTGCACCACCCTCAAGTTGAATGAACGAGCCAGGCAGTTGACTCATTGCTGCGGGCAAATCAACACTGCCTTTGCCTGCACGAATGATGTCAAGTTTGAACTCGGTTTCGGGTGCTTTTGTATCTTCGGGCATGATCAAAAAGCCTGAGCCACTTTTAAAAAGGTTCGTGTTTAGGTCCATTTTTCCGGTGCGTGTTACCACGCCAACTCGCAGGCCTTTTTTGGAGGGTGATTCATACATCTGTTCGCGTATCGTGCCAGCGCCGACGACAATCGTGTCGGCAGCCGAGCGCAAGGCGATTATTACATCTCTATCTGCCGGGTTTGAGAGCAAAGTTGATCTGCCTTCGACGACCGTTGAGCCGTCGATGCTCATCACCATGCAAAGACCAATAGATGGTCGGCCAGTTGAGTGGCGAGCACGGGGTACTCCATAAATTTGGCGCACATTTACGGCGTCGCTTGCAGTGGGCAGTAACTGGCGCACGACGGTCAGCCTATTGGGGTGGGGCAATCAGTAATTGGTTGGGCGGTTGCTTTGGGGCAAGATAGAAGTGTGTCTATTGACCGCATTGCGTTTCGAACCTGCCCGCTATGCGAGGCGGGTTGTGGTTTGGCGATCACCGTGAAAGACAATCAAGTGACGCACATTCGTGGCGACATGGAAGATGTTTTTTCGAAGGGTTTTATCTGTCCGAAGGGCAGCACGCTCAAACAACTGCACGATGACCCCGATCGGCTATTGACCCCGATGATCAAGCGCGACGGCGTGCATGTTCAAGCGACATGGGCCGAGGCGTGGAGTGTTGTCGACGCCGGGCTGAATCGCGTGATCAAAAATTTTGGTCGCGAGTCGATCGGCACATATTTGGGCAACCCGGGTGCGCACAATTTGTCGGCGCTGACTTTTAATCGAGTGTTGTTGCAAGCAATCGGCTCGCGACAAAGATTTAGTGCATCGACGGTCGACCAGATTCCCAAACAGGTCTCATCAGGTTTGATGTTCGGCTCGGCGAGCTCTGTACCGGTGCCCGACTTGGATCGCACGAAATATTTGTTGATTCTCGGTGCGAATCCTTATGAGTCGAACGGCAGTCTGTGCACGGCGCCAGATTTTCCAGGGCGCATCGAAGCAATGCAAGCCCGTGGTGGCAAACTCGTCGTGGTCGACCCGCGTAAGAGTCGAACCGCAGAGCAAGCCGATGAGTGGCTGGCGATTCGTCCGGGCACCGATGCATTGTTGCTGGCCGCGATCGCTCACACGCTCGCTAGTGATGGTTTGCAAGTTCTCGATGAGCGGCTTGGCACTTATCTGAACGGTCTTGACGAAGTTGTCGTGGCTTTGGCACCGTTTAGCGCCGCTGGCGTTGCTGTCGCGACTGGCATTGACGAGCAAACCATATTGCGTCTGGCCCGAGAATTGCGTGACGCAAGTTGTTCGGCCGTCTACGGTCGAATCGGCACTTGCACCACGGCGTTTGGCACCACGGCGTCGTGGCTTGTAGATCTCGTCAATGTGTTTACGGGCAATCTCGACCGCGTCGGTGGGGCGATGTTTCCGTTGCCAGTGGCTGGCAGTGGCAATACCCATGGCGAACCTGGCAAGGGCAAAGGTTTTCGCATCGGTCGTGGCTATTCGCGCGTCAGCAAGCACCCCGAGGCACTTGGCGAATATCCAGCGGCGGCAATGGCCGAAGAAATTGAGACCCCAGGCAAAGGTCAGATTCGAGCCATGGTGGTCGTTGGTGGCAACCCGATTTTGTCGACACCCAACAGTTTGCGACTCGCAAAATCATTCGCCGATCTTGATTTTATGGTCAGCGTTGATTTGTATCTGAATGAAACTTCGAAGTTTGCAGACGTGATTTTGCCACCACCTTCGCAGTTGCAACGCAGTCACTACGACTTGGCTCTTTTGACTTTTGCCGTGCGAAATGTCGCCAACTACAGCGAGTCGGTGTTGCCGCGTTCGCCAGACATGCCCGACGAATGGGAAATTCTCGCAAAACTTTCGGCGATCGCCACAGGTCAAGGGGCTGACGCAGAAGTTTCGGCAGTGGATGATCTCGCCCTCTCTGGGGTCGTCAACAGCGCGATTGCAGATTCTGCATCAAATGTTTATGGTCGAGACGCTCAGCAGTTGATCGACGAACTCTCGCAATCTGGCCGTCGAGGACCTGATCGGATTCTTGATTTTCTGTTGCGCACCGGCCCGTTCGGCGACGGCTTTGGTTCGGTGCCCGGTGGCATAACACTCGACAAGTTGATTGCTTCGCCACACGGCATTGATTTTGGCGCACTTGAGCCACGACTTCCTGAGATTCTGCGCACTCCATCTGGCAAAATAGAACTTGCACCGCCACAACTGATTGATGACCTTGCTCGACTCGCCAAACTTTTGGCGATAAAAGTTGAGCCCGATCAGTTGACTCTTGTTGGCCGTCGACATTTGCGTTCGAACAATTCGTGGATGCACAATATTCAGGTGCTCGTCAAGGGCAAAGAACGTTGCACATTACAGATGCATCCTGATGATGCATCACGACTTGGCGTTTTAGGTGATTCGAAAGTGCGCGTCACGAGTCGTGTCGGCAGTGTCGACGCACCAGTTGAAATTACAGATTTGATTCGCAGCGGTGTTGTGAGTTTGCCGCACGGTTGGGGACACTCGATGCCCGGAACTAAGACACGCGTGGCGACGTCGCGTGCGGGTGTGAACTCGAATATTTTGACCGACGAAAAAGAGATTGATCCGCTGTCGGGAAACAGCGTTCTCAACGGGATCCCCGTGAAAGTTACGCGAATTTCATAACCAGCCGGTTACACACAAGTAATCCACAGAAGATTCCCGTAATTCACATGGCTATCCACTTCCAATCCACAAGACCCCTTGCGTAGGCTTTGGACTGGTTTTCGAAGCCGTGAAAGGGCGCAAAATATAAGGCTTCTAAATGATTGACAAAGGCAAATAACAGTGCTGTAATCTGAATCTACCAGTTGTGGGCAAATCTGCAGTGGGGGGCAGTTGAGCACAACATCTTGTGGTCTCGTCAGAGACCTTGATGGGGCGTCAGCGGCACCCAACTACAGCATCAGCAAACAACAAATTTCAATAAAAATCAAACATTAACTTTACAAATAGAAAGCAAAGGTAAAAGAATATGTCACTCGCACCAGAGCGTTTGTCAATCGGAATCCGCCGTCACTTCACGGCGCCTGGTGTGCACCCGTACGACCAAGTGGTCTGGGAGCGTCGCGATGCGCAAATTAAAAACTGGAAAGATGGCAGCGTCGCCTTCGAACAACTTGGTGTCGAGTTTCCCGTCTCTTGGTCGCTGAATTCAACGAACATTGTCGCTCAAAAATATTTCCGTGGCACTCCCGGCACATCAGAGCGCGAAGATTCAATGCGTCAAGTTGTTGACCGTGTTGCAGACACGATCACGAAGTGGGGCACCGAGTGCGGTTACTTCATTGATCAAGAAGAGGCAGAATCTTTTTGCAGTGAACTAAAATTTATTTTGATCACCCAACGTGCAGCATTCAACTCGCCAGTGTGGTTCAACATCGGCGTCAACGGCGTGCCGCAGCAGGCCAGCGCATGTTTCATTTTGGCTGTCGATGACACGATGGATGCAATTTTGAATTGGTACAAAGAAGAAGGAACCATCTTCAAGGGCGGCTCGGGTGCGGGCATCAACTTGTCGAACATTCGCAGCAGCGCAGAAAATCTCAAAGGTGGTGGCACTGCTTCTGGTCCAGTAAGTTTCATGCGCGGTGCAGATGCATCAGCAGGCACAATCAAGTCGGGCGGTAAAACTCGCCGTGCGGCAAAGATGGTCATCCTCAACGCAAGTCACCCGGACATCGAAGAGTTCATCTGGTGCAAATCGCGCGAAGAAAAGAAGGCTCGTGCGTTGCGCGATGCCGGCTTCGACATGGACCTCGACGGTTCTGACTCGTTCTCGGTGCAATATCAGAACGCCAACAACTCGGTGCGTGTAACCGACGAGTTCATGCAGGCAGTCAAAGACGACGCCGACTGGAATTTGACTGCGGTCAAAGATGGCCGCATCGTGCGCACGATTCGCGCACGCGATTTGTGGCGCCAGATTGCCACTGCCTCATGGGAGTGCGCTGACCCGGGTTTGCAATTCGACACGACGATCAACAAGTGGCACACGGCCCATGCCGCCGGCCGCATCAATGGATCAAACCCGTGCAGTGAGTACATGCATATTGACAACTCGGCGTGCAACTTGGCGTCGATCAACTTGTTGAAGTATCTGAACGACGACGACTCGTTCGATGTCGAGTCGTATATGCACACGATCGAAGTGATGTTCACCGCACAAGAAATTCTCGTCGGCAACGCCGATTATCCAACAGAAAAAATTGCCGAGAACAGTCGCTTGTTCCGTCAACTTGGTCTTGGTTACGCCAACTTGGGTGCATTGTTGATGGCGCTCGGCATGCCTTATGACTCGACTGGTGGTCGTGCGTGGGCGGCGGCTCTGACTTCGTTGATGACTGGTCATGCGTATGCAACAAGTGCGCGCACGGCGAGTCGCATGGGACCATTCGCTGGCTTCTCGGCCAACGAGCGATACATGCTCAATGTTCTGCGTTTGCATCGCGACGCCAATCTTGAGATCGACAACATTGATGTTGTGCAACCGAGTTTGGTCGACGCGGCGACGACAGCATGGGACTCAGCAGTTCGTGACGGTGAAGAATACGGCGTGCGCAACAGTCAAGCAACCGTGTTGGCGCCGACAGGCACGATCGGTCTGATGATGGACTGCGACACAACCGGCATTGAACCAGATCTTGGTTTGGTGAAATTCAAAAAACTCGTTGGTGGTGGCAACATGACGATCGTCAATCAGACGGTGCCGAGGGCGTTAAATCAGCTCGGCTACGAAGCACCCGTGGTTGATCGCATCGTGGCTTACATTGACGAAAACAAAACCATCGTTGGTTCGCCAGATCTTAAATCCGAGCACCTTACAGTTTTCGCCTGCTCAATGGGCGACAACACAATTCACTACGAAGGCCACGTGCGCATGATGGGCGCAACTCAGCCGTTTTTGTCGGGAGCGATCTCGAAGACGGTCAACATGCCCCAAGAAGCAACGATTGAAGAAATCGAAGAATTGCACATGTTGTCATGGGAGTTGGGCGTCAAGGCAGTGGCTGTTTACCGCGACAACTGCAAGGTCGGTCAACCTCTTTCAACCATGAAGAAAGACGGTGAGCAAGGTTCGTCGATAGGTGGCGATGCATCAGGCGCGGCAACACAAGTCGTCGAGCGCATCGTCGAGCGTGTCGTCCACCAGCCAGTTCGCGAAAAGCTTCCACGTTCACGCCGTGGTCGCACATTCGAGTTCAGAGTGGCCGATTGCAAGGGTTTTGCAACAATCGGCGAATACTCAGACGGTCGACCAGGTGAAGTGTTCTTGACGGTGTCAAAGCAAGGTTCAACTCTTGCCGGCATCATGGATGCTTTCGCCAAGAGCATTTCGTACGGTTTGCAATATGGCGTGCCGATGCGGGCGTTCATCGAGGCATTCGTCAACACCAGATTTGAGCCGGCCGGCATGACCGATGATCCAGATATTCGCATGGCTTCATCGATCGTCGACTATTTGTTCCGCAGATTGGCGGTCGAGTACCTAACCACCGACGAGCGTGCAGAGTTGGGTATTTACACTCGCGAAGAGCGCCTGCAGCCAACGTTGCCAGGTGTCGAAGAATCAATTACCCACACGATGCAGGGCACCGATGTGTTCGCCGATCCAAAGACAATTCCGTCGGCGAGCGACCTCGTGGCACAGATTGACGCCGGCACATATTCGGCACCACCGAGCCATGGTTCCCAAAAAGCCGCCGGCACGGGCATGATTTGTTCAGCATGTGGTTCGGCAAATATGCAACGCGCTGGTGCGTGTTATGTTTGCGGCGACTGCGGTTCATCCAGCGGTTGCTCGTAAGAAAAACGGTTAACGGTTACTGGCTATATTTAGCGCGTGACCAATAAATCGGTTGAGTTGGCTTGGTTCGCCGCGTTATGCGACGACGACTATGAATTCTTGGGCGTAGCGGATCAAGATCTTCAGTCTTCGTGGCTGCACTGCAGCGACATAGTTAGGCGAGCCGAGTTGAACGGTTTCGACAATGTGTTGTTGCCATCCGGCTACAGCCTTGGCATCGATGCGACTGCGTTTTCGGCGGCGATCGCAACTCTGACCAACGAAATCAAATTGCTGCTCGCGGTGAGACTCGGTGAACTCGTTGTGCCGCAACTTGCGCGGCAAATCGCAACACTGCAACAAATCTCCAACTCGCGACTGGTGATCAACGCGATTTCATCCGAGATGCCGGGCGAGCATCTTTCAAGCGAGTCTCGATACCGGCGCACAACAGAATATTTGTATGCAGTCGGCGAGTTGCTCGACGGTAAAACTGTGAATCTCGAAGGCGAGTTCTTGCAGTTGCATATTGATCCACCAAGAATTTCGGTACCAGGTTCAGGTTGCCCGCCGATTTATTTTGGCGGATTATCGGAGGCGGCGCGCGACTGTGCCGCGGCGAGTGCAGACGTCTTTTTGATGTGGCCTGACACGACCGCGAAAATATCTTTGATCGTGCTCGACATGACTCAGCGAGCACAGCGGCACGGGCGACCAATGAGTTTTGGTTGGCGCAGTCATGTTGTCGTGCGTGAGACCGAGCGTGAAGCGCGCGAGGCGGCACGGCGATTGTTGTCGCGACTCGATCCGGTCACTGGTGACGCCATTCGCGCCAAGTCGCTTGACTCGACTTCGACCGGGGTCAATCGTCAGAGTGAGTTGCGTACGGCGGCCGACGACGAGGGGTACATCGAGCAAAATCTTTGGACAGGTGTGGGTCGTGCACGCAGCGGGGCGGGCATCGCAATTGTTGGCGACCCAGATCAGGTGACGACCAAGTTGAACGAACTCATCGACGCCGGAGTTTCGGCATTTATCTTGTCGGGCTATCCGCACCTGAAAGAGTGTGATTTATTCGCAAAATATGTTCTGCCAAAAATCAACCACGGCCCACTTTCATTGGCCCACACCCCAGCCGCCCTCGACTAATTAGTTGAATCTTTCGCGCTGCACCGCGAAAAACTAGTCAAGGTGACAGTTGATGCGTTTGATGCCGTTGATGAAGCTGCTTTGAAGATAGGCGGGTTCGCCCGTGATCCGTAGGTTCGGCACGCGACGGCGAATCTCGTCGAACATCACGGCGATTTCGCGTCGCGCCAAGTTCGCACCCAGACAAAAGTGCGGTCCACCGGCGCCAAAACCAATTTGGGTGGGTTGTGGCGCACGGGTCACATCAAACTTGAACGGATTGGCAAAAATCCGTTCGTCGCGGTTACCAGAATTGTAGAACAGCACTACTTTTTGACCAGACTTGACTTTGAATCCGTTGATTTCAGTGTCCTCAGTCGCGGTGCGCCGGAAGTGAATCACCGGTGTTGCCCAACGCACGATTTCTTCGACTGCAGTCTTCGTATTCAGATCGAAGTTTTCAAACCAAATCTTGCGCTGATCTGGATTCTCGGTCAGGGCCAACATGCCATGCGTAATTGCATTTCGAGTCGTTTCATTGCCAGCCACAACCAGCAAAATAAAGAAACTGCCGAATTCTTGGCTAGTTAGCCGTTCACCGTCCACGACGGCGTGCATCATCACGCTCGTCAAATCTTCGGTGGGGTTGGCGAGTCGTGTTTCACCCAACGCCTTGGCGTATGAAAACATTCCGATCGCAGCCTCCATCAGCCGTTCGATGGTTCCACCAAAATCGGGGTCACCCGCGCCAAGAATCGTGTTCGTCCATTCAAAAATTTGTCGTTCGTCTTGTTCGGGGATGCCCATCATCTCGCAGATGATTTGTAACGGAAACTTGGCGGCGACTTCGTCGACGAAGTCGAACTCTTTGTCGGCATATTTATCCATCACAGAATCGATGATCGTTCGCGCCTTGACTTTTACGTACTCTTCGATGCGCGCAATCTCGCGTGGTGTGAAACCTTTCGAGACGATCGATCGCAGGCGAAAATGTTTCGGGTCGTCCATGCTGATCATCGAGCCGAAGAACTCATTGAGTTCTTGTGACAGATCGATGATGTTCGAACCCTTTCCGCTGCAGAAGAGTTGCGGATTGCGACTCACATGCCAAATGTCGTCGTGTCGGGTGAGGGCGATATAGCCGGGGCCCTTCGGGGCGATCGCTAATTCCATTTCTTCATAAAATCGATATGGGTCTTCGTTGCGTAGTTTGGCAAATGCCGACTCGCGAAAGTCGCGGGGAGCCCGCCAAAACTCCGGGGCCGAAAGATCGATGTCTTCAAGTCGCACATCAAACAACTGCATGCCCCAAGAATAGAACTCTGGCGTGCCAAACTCTGATTCAGGCAGCTTGGCTTCATGGTTTGACGTCGTAACGGCTAGGGTTTTGCAACACTAGAGATGCAAAATTTAAGGAGCACAAGCCATGTCAGAAGCAGTCATTGTCGCCACAGCCCGAAGCCCAATTGGTCGCGCGAATAAGGGCACGCTCACCGAATTGCGTCCCGATGACATGTCAGCGCAGATCGTGCGCGCGTTGATGGCCAAGGTGCCACAACTCAAAGCTGATGATGTCGAAGATTTGATGCTCGGATGCGGCCAGCCTGCGGGTGAAGGCGGTTTCAACATCGCTCGCGTCGTAGCCGTGCTCGCCGGGCTCGCCAACGTTCCTGGCGTAACCGTGAATCGTTACTGCTCATCGAGTTTGCAGACGATTCGCATGGCGGCGCACGCGATTAAATCTGGTGAAGGAGATTGCTTCATAGCTGCAGGCGTCGAAACTGTGAGTCGTTATGCATCTGGTGCAAGCGACACCGCACCGAATGCAATTTTCAAACCATCAGGTGAGCGCACCAAAGCACGCGCCGCGGGCGGTCAAGGTGTTTGGTCGCCAGCAGGTGGTTTGGCCGACATGTATATCGCGATGGGTCAGACTGCTGAAAATGTTCGTGAACTCGAAGGCGTAACGCGCCGCGAGATGGACGAATTCGGCGCGCGCAGTCAGCAACGCGCGGTTGCCAACCAAGAAAACGGTTTTTTTGAGCGTGAAATTACGCCACTCACATTGCCGAATGGCACCGTTGTCGCAAAGGACGACGGCCCGCGTGCAGGCACAACCGTTGAGGCACTCGCCGGTCTCAAGCCGGTATTCCGCCCCGACGGTGAAATCACAGCGGGCAACGCGTGCCCATTAAATGACGGCGCCGCTGCAGTCATGGTGATGAGCGACACCAAAGCCAAACAACTCGGCATTAAACCTTTGGCACGAATCGTTTCGTCGGGTGTGTCGGGTTTGAATCCAGAAATCATGGGTCTCGGACCAATCGAGGCGTGCCGTCAAGCACTCAAGCGTGCAGGCATGACGATTGATCAAATCGATTTGGTCGAAATCAACGAAGCGTTCGCTGCGCAAGTTATTCCGTCGGCAAAACATTTGGGCATTCCGATGGACAAACTGAACGTGCACGGTGGGGCGATCGCGCTCGGTCATCCTTTCGGCATGACTGGTGCGCGCATCATGACGACACTGATCAACGGTTTGCAACACACCGACAAGCGATTCGGTCTCGAGTCAATGTGCGTTGGTGGAGGCCAAGGCATGGCGATGATTATTGAGCGGCTGAAATAATTTAGCTATTTAGCTCGTCACGGCGTTCAAGTTTCTTGCGTGCATCACGCCGGCAATTCCGGCGATTGTCGCAATGCCGACTGCAACGACAAAAAAAGTTGTGAATGCACCATACGCGCCGTAAATAGTTGGCGCAATAAATGCAGCGATCATTTGCCCAAGAACGGTGACGGCACCCGATAAGCCCTGTGCCGCCGAGGCTCGACCAAGTGGGGCCGCCTTGGCAATCGCCGACAATGCCGCAGGGATCATCGTCGCCTGCAACATTCCCTCGATAAGTCCGATACCTAGAATCACCCACGGTTGTTTGATCAGGCCATATGAAATCGTCAACAAACTTATTGGAATAGCCAGCCACAGCACCACGGCAATCGGCGAGCGTTTATCAATCAACTTGCCGGCCCGCGCCGAAAACAAAATAAATGGCAAGCCGTAGACGGCAAAAGTCAAACCTGTCATCGCGTTATTGCCACCCAGGTCATCTAAGAATCGATCCCACAGCGCGTCGAACATTCCGGTTGGAAAAGTAATCGCAAGCATCAAAATCAACGCGACACGGACATTGCGAATTTGCAGCAAGTCGAAACTTAGTCGCTGAGATTCTGTGGTTAATGTGAGTTCAGGAAACTTGCGCGGGCTAATGACAAAGAGCGCGAAAACGGCCAGGGCACCAAACACTAAAAAGGTCGTATCCAGCCCGAAAGGCCCGATAATCAGCGAGCCAATTAGTGGGCCACAGACGAAACCACCAATCTCCATTCCCGAAACTGCACCAAGTCGCTCGGCACTGCGAGATTCATCTAGGTGAGCCGCCAAAGCACGAACGGCCGGAAATGTGAAACCGATCGAAGCCCCAACTATGCCACGACCAACGATAAATACAGCAAGCGAATCACCGAGGGCAAAAATTATCGAGCCAAGCGCCGCCAGCCCAAGACCAACTTGGATCAGTTTTTTGCCATGCCCGCGGTCGGCCAACGGAGCAATAAACAATTGCACGAGTAGCCCCATCGCAAAACCTGTGCCAGCGATCAAACCCAGTGCCGAATCGGCATATTTGTATTGCTCTTGCAACTCGGACATAGATGCAAATACGACGCTGTTGGCAGCAGCAGTCGAAAAAACGCTGAACAACAACAGAGGCAAATCAGCCCGTTGTTTTTGTTTCATCTCAAATCAATTCGATAACTCGTCCAGCGCGGCATCAAAAAATATCGGCCAGTGATGCAATGCCCAAGAGTCAAACTCTACTTCGCAGAGTCCGACACACGAGATATTCGCAACAGGGTCGTGCCAAATAAAAGAACCAGTACCACCGAAATGCCCGAAGGTCGACGCACTATTGCGTGAGCCCATCCAGTGCGGGTGTTTTGTGCCGTGGATTTCCGGTCCGTAACCCCAGTTGCACGGATCAAATCTGCCCACGCCCGGCACGACACCTTCGAGTTCGGCAAGTTGTGTTGCGGTTGCAACGCATGCTGTGTGACTTGAAATCAAACTCGGGTTGCGCATCTCGAGAGCAAACTCAACCAAGTCATCGACACATGAGACGACATCGTGTGCCGCCGAGCCGTTTAAAAAACTTTTTGCCATTCCCAGTGGTTCAAAAATTGCATCGCGCAGATATTCGCCGAAGCCAATTTCGGTTGCTTGCTCGATATGGCTGGCAATCAACTCATAGCCGGTGTTCGAATAGATTCGTTTGCGCCCAGCGGCGACAATCGGCACCGCACCTTCGAAGCTGTAGCCACCGGCGTGCGTCATCAGGTGGGCGAGCGTGCAATCTTGCTGGCCGACTTGTGCATCAAGCGTCGTCGAGCCTTCTTCGATTGCGATAAGCGTTGCCCACGCGGTCAGCAACTTCGAGACAGAAGCGATGCGTGATGTTCGGGATGTGTCGCCAAACGGGTGCGCGACGCCGCGACGGTCAATTATGCAAACTGAAGTGTTGCTTGCGGGCCATTCGCGAACGAGATCGAATGCCCGCATCGGGGCTATTTTGCTGCGCGAACTAATTCGGCGACGCGAAATGCAAGATCAAGCGACTGTCGAGCATTTAGTCGTGGATCACAAACCGTTTCATACCGCGTGTCGAGATCTTCTTGGCTTACCGACTCGGCGCCACCCAAACACTCGGTCACATTGTCGCCTGTCAACTCGATATGAATGCCGCCGGGCCAGGTTTTTTCGGCACGATGCGCCAAAACAAAATTTGTTATTTCACGAATGATGTCGTCGAAGTGGCGCGTCTTACGACCATTGGATGCGGTGAACGTGTTTGCGTGCATCGGGTCGCACGCCCAAACAACAGGGTGCCCAGCGTCGCGAACCGCACGAATCAACGGACGCAAACCCTGCTCAACTTTGTCGGCGCCCATGCGCGAAATCAAGGTCAGGCGACCTGGTACTCGCGCCGGGTTGAGAGTTTCGCACAACGACAGAACAAAATCGGTTGTCGTGTCGGGACCAATCTTGCAACCAATCGGGTTGCCGACGCCTCGCAAAAATTCGACGTGCGCTCCATCAAGTTGACGTGTGCGCTCACCAATCCACAACATGTGCGCCGAGCAGTCATACCAGTTGCCCGTGAGCGAGTCTTGCCTCGTGAGCGCCTCTTCATATCCAAGCAATAGAGCCTCGTGACTCGTATAAAAATCGACTTGATGCAGCGCACTGTGGATCTCGGTATCGACACCGCACGCTCGCATGAACGCAAGTGCTCGTTCTACTTCGCCTGCAACTTGTTCGTAGCGCAAACCTTCGGCACTTGTCGTGACGAACTCTTGGTTCCAGGCGTGCACACGGTTGAGGTCGGCGAAGCCACCTTTGGTGAAGGCGCGCAACAGGTTTAGCGTGCTGGCTGACTGGTGATACGCCTGCACGAGACGTTGCGGGTTCGGCACGCGCGATTCGTCGTGTGGTGCCGGGTCGTTGACCATGTGACCACGGAACGACGGCAACTCAACACCACCGATTGTCTCGGTATCGCTCGAACGCGGTTTGGCGAATTGACCGGCGATGCGACCAACTTTTACCACCGGAACACCCGTCGAATATGTCAGCACGAGTGCCATCTGCAAAATCACGCGAAGTTTCTCGCGAATGTTTACGGCAGTGAACTCTTCGAAACTCTCGGCACAGTCGCCGGCCTGCAACAAAAATGCATTGCCGCTCGCAACCTGCCCAAGTGCCGCCAGCAATGATCGCGCCTCACCAGCAAAAACAAGTGGGGGATACGATGCGATCTGCTTGAGTGAGTGCTCGAGTTCGTTTTGATCGGGCCATTTTGGTTGTTGAGCAGCCACACTGCTCTGCCAAGAAGATGGTGTCCAGCGGGCATTCATGGTGTCAACCCTATTACCGCAAAGTGCGTTAGACGGTGAGGATTTCTCCGGCGTCGTCGCGAAGCGTATCTACGGCGCGGCTTACGAGGCGGCGGGCTGCTTCTGCGGTAACACCGAGTTCTTCGCCAACCTGACGGAAGCTCTTGCGCTCGCCGTCATGCAAGCCAAAACGGGCTTCAACCGCATAGCGTGCACGCTCGTCGAGAGTGCCCAGCAAACGGTCGAGCAAGTTTGTGTCGACCATGCCCATTACGGCGTCTTCAGGACTGATGTCTTCGTTTGGCACGAGGTCACCCAAAGTTGCGTCACCATCTTCGCCGATTGTTTTGTCGAGCGAAACTGGCGTCGTCAAACGATGCAACTCTGCGTTCATTGCACTCAGACCTTCGGCATCGCCCGAACCTTGACGCAATGCTGCGCGCAATGTCGCCGAACGATCACCAGGAATTCGAATCAAGCTTGCTTTTTGGTCAAGCGCACGACCGATGGCTTGGCGAATCCAGAAAGTTGCATATGTCGAAAACTTGAAACCACGTCGCCAGTCAAACTTGTCTACCGCGTGCTCAAGACCGAGATTGCCCTCTTGAATCAGGTCGAGAAGGTCCATGCCTTGTGGCAACGGGTAACGACGCGCGATCGAAACAACCAAACGAAGGTTCGAACGAATGAAGCGATCTTTGGCGCGAGCAGCGTTGCGAATGTCGGCACGAATCGCGGCATTTCGCTCACCTTTTTCGTGACGCTTCCTTGCTTCGTGGCCAGCTTCGATCGCCTTCGACAAATCGCGCTCATCTTCGGCGTTGAGCAACGCAACTTTGCCAATTTCGTTCAGGTAGATACCAATTGAGTCGGACATGGGGGGTTAGGGTTTCTTTCTATTCGGGGGGATTCGGGGGACTGGTTATATTAGGGCATCGGCAGAAATTGTCAAGGGGTTAGTGAAAGTTTTCATAATTTTTTAGAGCCAAGTTTTATAAGCCTTTCATCGGGTTGATTGTGGTTAGGAGGGACTGAGACTCATACACTTTGATAGTGCCATTGCGTGTCGGACTGTTCGGGGGAACATTTGACCCTCCACACTTAGGTCACCTAGTTACGGCCGTAAATGTCCGAAATGTGCTCAAACTTGACCATGTGATCTTGATGGTGGCCAACGATCCCTGGCAAAAACACGGCATTCGCGAGGTGGCGAGCGCACCAGACCGTTTAGCCATGGTCCAAGCGGCGATTGCAGGTGTTGATGGATTAGTTGCCGGCGACGACGAAATCACCCGCGGTGGCCCAAGTTATACCGCCGACACGCTTGCCACACTCGGCCAGCGCTACCCAGGCGCCGAGCTTTTCACGATTGTTGGCGACGATGCGGCTTCCAAATTTGGCTCATGGCAGCGGGCTGGTGAAATCGCCAAGTTGTCAACTCTTGTCGTCGTGGATCGACCCGGGTCGCCAATGGTGCCGCCAAGCGAATTTATCTGGAACCGTGTCGAGGTTCCGCGGCTTGAGGTCAGTTCGTCAGATTTACGCGCGCGCTTCATCGATGGTCGACCACTCGAATATTTGATCTCTGATCAGGTGATGCAAGTCATTGCTGCTCGCGGTTTGTACGGTTCAAAAAAGTGACTGCGATTCCGCAGCGACAAAAGCAACGAGCAATCGTCGCGCTTTGTTGTGGCGTCGCCGCTGCTTTGATGGTGCCTGCTGGCCTTGTGATTGGTTACAACTCGGTCCTCAATTCGGGCAGCGGCACGAATGTCAACAACGTCAAGACGTTAAAAATATTGAACACGCCTGTTGCATTGCTCGCAACGGTGAACGCCTCAAGAGAAATTACATCGATCAATGTGATCGCTCTTTCTGGCAACAGTCTCGGCGGCACGATCATTTCGCTTCCGGCAAAATCAATAGCCGAAGTCTTTGAGGGTGAAGAGCCACGGCGAGTCTCAGATTCGTATTCGGGCGGCGATGCTACGGCTTTTGTCGCCGATGTCGAGGGTTTGCTCGATGTTTCGTTCTCGGCAGTCGGCATTCTGGGTCGGGCAGAGTTGAATGAATTGTTCAGACCAATCGGGCCTGCTGAAATTCTTTTGGACTCTGACGTAGGCAACACTGAAGCAGACGGTGCGTTGCGTGTAGTCAGCAAACTTGGTCGTACAACCGTTGAAACTGCGACGCTCGTCGACATTTTGTTGGCACGTCAAACTAATCAAGACGAAGCCGAGCGATTCAATCATCAAAAGTCGGTGTTGACCGCGATCGGCAACACGGTCGGCCTCGGTGTCGCACTTGAAACCGAGTCCACCGCACTTGCTTCGCCCACTGACATCGGTTCTTTTTTTCAGCGGCTGATATCAGGACCAGTTCAGGTTTGGCAGTTTTCCGCAACGGCGGTGCCCGGCGGCGATCTGAATCCGTATTCATTAGATATGTATCAACTCGACAAGTCAGAAGTAACGATGATCATGGCCAGCGTCGCACCAACATCGATTACGGGTTCAGGCTTGACGGGGCAATTGTCCGTACAGATTGATAGCCCGTTCAATAATGCCGTTGTTAGTCGCGAAATCGTGCGAAGGCTTTTGGCGGCGGGTTTCAATATTGCGCTTGTGCGCGAGGTGCCCGGACCACCCCAAGAAGTGACTCGTTTGCTTTATGTGGATAGCAATGTTCTGGCTGAGGCGAATAATTTGGCTGATTTCATCGGCGAAGTTTCGGTCAACCGCACCAACGAGCGGGCCCAGGGCATCGATTTGCAAATAATTGTCGGTGCGACATTCGCCCAGTTTTTCGAGAGCAATCCGGATATTCCGACTACTACCCTTGGTGTCGACGACGAATGACAGACTTTCAAATTCAACCAGAGGCATTGCGCATCGCAAAAATCGCCGCGCAAGCCGCCGATGAAAAACAGGCCAATGACATCACCGTGCTCAGCGTCGGCGAAGTTCTCGCGATCACAGATCTGTTCGTTGTCGCGAGCGCCGGCAACAAGCGCCAAGTTCGCACCATTTGTGATGCGATCACCGACGCCGTGCGCACGCAAACTGGTCGCTCGCCGCTCTCAAGCGAAGGTATGTCACAGCAGCAATGGATTCTCATCGACTACGGCAGCGTGGTCATCCATGTTTTCGACGACGATACGCGCAGGTTTTACGAAATCGAGCGGCTATATCAAGACGTTCCGCTCGTCAGTTGGCGCCTCGTAAGTTAATTGTTAGATAGTTTGACGGCGCATCTGTCGGGTAGCGTAAAGAAGTCGTTTGGGGCTGTAGCTCAGTTGGTAGAGCGCTTCCATGGCATGGAAGAGGCCAGGGGTTCGATTCCCCTCAGCTCCACTTTGGTGGGTGCAAGTCCATACAGACAGTTATGAGATAGCGCTCAAAGCGTGGTTTATTTGCCACATCACAGAGGTATGGCACACTTGGGATGTGAAAGTCAACGGCTACAAGATAGAACCATGCGCAGACCTGACTCACGCAACCCTGTCGGGCGCATACCTGTATCGCGCATGGCTGGCTGAAGCAAACCTGTATGGCGCAAACCTGAATGGCGCATACCTGGACGGTGCAGACCTGTCTGGCGCAAACCTGACTAACGCAAACCTGATTAACGCAGACCTGATTAACGCAGACCTGACTAATGCAAACCTGGCTAACGCAAACCTGAATGGCGCATACCTAGAAAGCGCAAACCTGAATGACGCAAACCTGAATGACGCAAACCTGTCTAACGCAGACCTTATTAAGGCAGACCTGACTAACGCAGACCTGACTAACGCAAACCTGACTAACGCAAACCTGGCTGGCGCAAACCTGACTGGCGCAACAATGCCAGACGGAACAACCCACGACTGATTAACACCAACCAACACCTTGCACCACAGAGGTATCGGGCTGTGCTCGCAACATGACGAGTTTGGGGCGTGTAGTGAGCCTTTCCTTTGGTTGGCTCGAAGTGTTAAACTGAGAGCTCAACCAAGAGGGGCAAGGCGAAGAGCGAAGCGTCTCAGTTGGTAGAGCGCTTCCATGGCATGGAAGAGGCCAGGGGTTCGATTCTCCTCAGCTCCACTTTGAAATATAGAGCCGTTTCAAGTGCAGACTAAGTTCTAACTTATGGTTACCTCTGCTAATTCGCAAGATTTTTCGTTGACCGGCCTGCGTGTGCTTGTTACCGGCGGTGGCTCGGGTATCGGCAAAGCAATCGCCGATGCAATGACGCAGGCTGGGGCACGCGTTGTTGTCTGCGATGTCAACAACACGACGACGCCCGATTATGTTTGCGATGTCTCGAAAACAAGTGATGTCGTGGCGATGTTTGTGGCGGTTCAACGCGATCTCGGCGGACTTGATGTCTTGGTAAACAATGTGGGCGTGCCGGGGCCAACCGCGCGGGTGGATGAAATGGACGCCGAAGCCTATGACGAGTGCGTGCGCATGAATCTGGGCGGCACATTTCGTTGCACCAAGGCTGCTGTGCCGATGTTGCTCAAGACTCGCGGTTCAATCATCAATATTTCGACAAGTGCCGGAATTTTCGGCTATCCGTTGCGTTCGCCGTATGTCGCCGCAAAGTGGGGGATCATCGGGTTGACAAAATCTTGGGCGATGGAACTCGGCGCCGACGGTGTTCGATGCAACGCAATATGCCCAGGCTCGGTGAGCGGCCCACGCATGGATGGCGTGATCGAGCGAGAAGCCGCCGCAACAGGCGTGAGCCCGCAGAGCGTTCGCACCGGTTATGAAAATCAGGTTTCAATGAAAACATTTATCGACGCCACAGACATCGCCGCGGCAGCCGTTTTCTTAAGTTCGCCCGCGGCGAGGTTCATCACTGGCCAAGTTTTGCCAGTGGATGGCAATATTGAGACAATGCGCGCCTAGTATTTTTCGGGGGACAAATCATGCCAGCAATTGAACTTGACGGCTCGGTAACGCTAAAGAATTTATTTAAGTCGTACGGCGACCGAGTAGTGGTCAACGATGTTTCTCTTGAAATTAAAGCCGGCGAGTTCTTTTCGATGCTCGGCCCGTCGGGTTGTGGCAAAACAACAACGTTGCGGATGATCGGCGGCTTCGAGCGCCCCGATAGCGGGAATGTCTTTATCGACAATCGCGATGTAACCCGCGACGAGCCAGAAGAGCGACCGTTGAACACGGTATTTCAGAATTATTCGCTGTTTCCGCATCTAAACGTAAAAGAAAATGTCAAATTTGGTTTGCGTTTCGAGAACTCGTTCACCAAAAGTGCCAAG